>JBAPYC010000044.1:0-18414 GCA_049284535.1 Streptosporangiaceae bacterium | reverse complement strand
CAGACGATCGTGTCCACGGCGCTGCCGACGATCGTCGGTGACCTGAAGGGCGGTTCCCACATCGCCTGGGTCATCACCGCCTACCTGCTGGCCACCACCGTGTCCACCCCGCTGTGGGGCAAGCTGGGCGACCAGTACGGCCGGAAGATCTTCTTCCAGGCCGCGATCGTCATCTTCCTGATCGGCTCGATCCTGTCCGGCCTCAGCCAGTCCATGATCGAGCTCATCGCGTTCCGCGCCGTCCAGGGGCTGGGCTCCGGCGGCCTGATGGTCGGCGCGCAGTCCATCGTCGGCGACATCGTCTCGCCCCGCGAGCGCGGCAAGTACGTCGGGCTGTTCGGCGGAGTCTTCGGCCTGGCCAGCGTGGTCGGCCCGTTGCTCGGCGGCGTGTTCGTGGACAACCTGACCTGGCGCTGGATCTTCTACATCAACGTGCCGATCGGCGTGGTCGCGCTGATCGTGGTGGCCAGCCAGGTGCCCGGAACGCTGCGGCGCGTGCACCACGTGATCGACTATCTCGGCACGCTCGTGCTGTCGGCCGCCGTGACCTCACTGATCCTGCTGACCAGCCTGGGCGGCACCACCTACCCATGGCGGTCGGCGCCCATCTACATCCTCGGCGCGGCCGGCGTGGTGCTGATCGGCGTGTTCGTCCTCGTCGAGCGGCGGGCGGCCGAACCGGTACTGCCACTGCACCTGTTCAAGCTGCGCACCTTCTCGGTCACCAGCCTGGTCGGTTTTATCGTCGGCTTCGCGATGTTCGGCGCCATCACCTACCTGCCTGCCTTCTTCCAGGTCGTCCGGGGCATCTCGCCCACCATCTCCGGGGTGTACCTGCTGCCGCTGATGGCCGGGCTGCTGCTGGTCTCGATCACCTCCGGCCAGATCATCTCCAAGACCGGTAAGTACCGGTTCTTCCCGATCGCAGGCTCCGCGTTCATGACGGTGGGCCTGTTCCTGCTGCACCTGATGGGGGTGCACACGCCGACAGCGCTGGACGCCCTGTACATGCTCGTGCTCGGCATGGGCATCGGCGGGGTCATGCAGGTGCTGGTCATCATCGTGCAGAACGGCGTGCCGCACAGCGAGCTGGGCGTCGCGACCTCAGGCGCCACGTTCTTCCGCTCGATCGGCGGGTCGTTCGGCACGGCGATCTTCGGCGCCATCTTCGCCAACGTGCTGGTCGGTAACCTGGCCCGCCATCTGCACGGCATCACCATCCCGAAAAGTTTCAGCAGCGCGGACGTCACCCCGGCGGTGCTGTCCCACCTGCCCGCCGCGGTGCATGCGGGCTTCGTCGCCGGCTATGCCGAGTCGATCCAGACCGTCTTCCTGGTCGCGGTGCCGATCGCCGCGCTGGCCTTCGTGGCCAGCTGGTTCATTCCGCAGGTGGAGCTCAAGCGGTGGCCCGAGGCTGACGCGGCGTCGCCCGGGGCGGAGACGGCCGCGGCGAGCGCCACCGTGGCGCCGGAGGAGCTAGCGCAGCAGGGAGCGGGGCACGAGGCCCTGGTGCAGGAGACATCGCCCGCCGATGCCCGGCAGGCAGTCCCACCATCGTCGGGGGCCAGCGGCCGCATGGGCGCGCTCGAATAAGGGCCGGACAGTAACGCGGCAGGGGCCAGCCGATGTCGATGCCGACGTCGGCTGGCCTCTGGCATTCTTGGGACGTTATGAGAACAATCCGGCGGTACCTCTGGGGGCTGGCGTGGGCTGGGCTGGCTCTGGCGGCCGCGGGATGCAGCAGCGGATCGCCTGCCGCGCCGGTGCGGCTGGATGCCGGCCCGGCCGCGGCCGCCACCATCGCCCCGGTGCACGTCAGCGTCAGCGGCCTGCCCGCGGCGGGGCTGGTCACGGTGCAGGCCCGGACCACCGATGATCAAGGGCGGCCGTGGCAGTCGGCGGCGGTGTTCCGGGCCAGTGCGGCGGGGACGCTCAATCTCGCGTCGGCGGTGCCGGTCTCGGGCAGCTATCACACGGCCGACGCCGCCGGGCTGCTGTGGTCGCTGCAGCCGGCGTCCAGCGCCAGCACCGGCGCCGCGTTCGTCTCGTCCCGCTCCGGTTTCACCGTCCACCTCACGGTCCTGACCGGCCAGCACGTCCGCGCGACCGCGACCCTGCAGCGCCAGTTCCCGGTCACGGCCAGCACCCAGACGGTAGGCCGGGACGGCTTCGCCGCCACGTTCTACACCTCGGCCGCGGTCAGATCCGGCGCCCCCGCCGTCGTCGTGATCGGCGGATACCCCGGCGGCGAGGACATCAACGTCGCCCTGGGCCTGGCGATGAGCGGATATCCCGCCCTGGCGCTGGCCTACTACGACCAGCCCGGGCTGCCGAAGTGCCAGTGCTCCACCCCGCTGGAATACTTCACCCGCGCCATCAGCTGGCTGCGCGCCCAGCCCGCGGGCCGCGGACGGCCGGTGATCCTGTACGGCGCGTCCGACGGCACCCAGGCGGCCCTGCTGCTCGCGTCCTACCAGCCGCACCTGGCCGACGCCGTGGTGGCCAGCTCACCCACCGACGTGGTCCACGACGCGGCCGGCGGTACCGGCCCGGGCTGGACCTACGGCGGCAAGCCGCTCGCAGCCGGCACCCTGATCCCGGTGAGCAAGATCCGCGTCCCGCTCCTGATCGGTGACGGCGGCCTGGACCCAGTCTGGGATTCCGCCGGATCGGCTACCACCATCACCAGCGAGATAGAACGCACCCCCGGCCACGCCCCGGTCACCAACCTGTATTACCCCGGCGCCGGGCACTACTACTTCGGCATGTTCCCGTACTTCCCGCTCTTCACCAGCCTGTCTCTGGGCGGCACCCAGCAGGCCAATGCGCTGGCCACCGAGCAGTTCTGGACCCGCATGATCACTTTCCTCCATCACGTCCCGGCGGGGTGAACCCTGACCGGGCTCTGACCGCCGTGCTCGCGGCCGGCCGGATGCGCGGCACCCAGCCGCCCGGGGTGGGCCGAAGATCACGGCGGTAGGCTCCCGCACGTGAAGGAGCACTTTCGGCCGCCGTCGAGGGTCACCGTCGTGGTGATCGCCCCGTCCCTTGGGCCCGACCTGCAGTGGGTAAGGGACATCGACCCCAGGATCGCCGTGGTCGACGGCAATACCCTCACGGCTGGTGTCGAAGGCGGCGAGCGCCTGCTCGAGTCCGCCGACGTTGTTCTCCTCGGCTATCCCGTCCCGGCCGGGATAGCCGGGCACGCGCCGCGCCTGGCGTGGGTGCATCACACTCAGGCCGGCGTGTCGAACCTGCACGGCACCGATCTGTGGGAGTCCGGGGTGATCCTTACCTCGAGCCGCGGTGCGGTCGGGGCGACGGGGATCGCCGAGTACGTCCTGGCCGGTGCCTACTACTTCGGCCGCGGACTGCACGAGGCAACCAGGCAGAAGGCGGCCGGTCAGTTCGACCGATCCACCTACCGGCTCCAGTCGCTGACGGGCGCGACCATCGGCGTGGTCGGGCTCGGCGGGATCGGCCGCGAGGTCGCCAGGCTCGCGCGGGCGGTGGGGATGAAAGTCCTCGCGACACGCCGGTCAGTGGCAACCCGGGAGCACGATACGGACGGAGCCGACGTGCTGCTGCCTGCCGGGGAACTGACCGAGCTGGCGGCGGCAAGCGATTACGTCGCGGTCTGCGCGCCGCTGACGCCCGAGACACGCGGAATGATCGGCGCTGGCGTGTTCGCCGCGATGCGGCCGGACAGCGTCCTGATCAACGTCGCGCGGGGCGAACTCGTCGATGAGGACGCACTGGTGGCCGCGCTCGGCGAGGGCCGGATCCGCGGTGCGCTCCTCGACGTCTACGCGGGAGAGCTCGACGGCCGGCCACCGCCACCCGGGCTGGTCGAGCTGCCACAGGTTGTCCTCACCCCGCACATATCGACGCGCGGTGATCCGGAGGGCTCGGAGCCAGTCAAGCGGCTTTTTGCCGAGAACCTCACCCGCTACCTCGACGGCCGGCCACTGCTGAACCAGGTCGACCGGAACCCGGGGCTATTAGGCCGGGCTATCAGCAAGGCGCCGTTCTGCCACTCGCAGGCTCCGGCCGGCTAAGTACGCTGGGCTGTGACACAGCCGGCGACACAGACCGGCTGGCGACACAGACCGGGAGGTACGGTGCTGGTCGTAATCGGCGCGGGTCCGTACGGCATGGCCACGGCGGCCAGGGCGATCGACGCAGGGATCGAGACGGTGGTGGTCGGCCGCCCGTTCGGCTTCTGGACCGGCAATATGCCGGCGGGCATGTACCTGCGCTCGGGCCCCGACTGGCATCTCGACGCCGCGGGGATCCATACCTTCGAGGCGTTCCTGTCCGAACGCGGGATCGCCGCCGCGGACATCGATCCGGTACCGATCGCCGTCTTCCTCGATTACGCCCGCTGGTTCCAGCGCAGTAAGCACATCACCGTGCTCGAGCGCCTGGTCACCGGCCTCGTCGGGACCGGCGACGGCTCCTTCCTCCTGACTTTGGACAACGGCGAAACCCTGTCCGCCGAGTCGGTGGTCGCCGCGCCTGGCGTGCGGTATTTCCAGCAGCTGCCCGCGTGGAGCACAGCACTGCCCGCCGGGCTGTGCTCGCATACCTGCGAGCTGGTGCGCTTCGAGGACTTCGCGGGCGCCCGGGTGCTCATCGTCGGCGGCCGGCAGAGCGCGTATGAGTGGGCCGCCCTGATCGGTGAGCACGGCGCCGAGCGGGTCGACCTGGTACACCGCCATGACGTGCCGCGCTTCGAGCGGGTCAGCTGGAAGTTCGTCGATCCCTATATCGAGCAGACACTGGCCACGCCAGGCTGGTGGCGGCGGCTTCCTCGCGCCGAGCAGGAGGCGATCGCGCGCCAGTTCTGGACGGTAGGCCGTCTCACCCTCGAATGGTGGCTCACGCCGCGGCTGCAGGGCGACCGGTTCCGCTGCCACCCGCAGACGTCGGTCGTCGCCGTGGCGAGCCAGGATTCCGGCGCGGCCAGGGTACGGCTGAGCGACGGCAGTGAGCTCGGCGTCGACCGCATCGTGTGCGCCACGGGCTACCAGGCCGACCTCGGCCGGGTGCCGTATCTCGCCGGGGTCGGCGACCACATCCAGGTGACCGGCGGATTCCCGGTCCTCGACGAGGCCTTCCAGACCAGCCTGCCCGGCCTCTACCTGCCGGGGTTCACCGGCACGCGTGACTTCGGCCCGTTCTTCGGCTTCACGAAGGGCTGCCCGGCAGCGGCCGAACTCGTCGTCGCCGGGCTGATGCAGCGGTGAGCCCGCCCGCCGCCGCCGACCGGGATGGGATCTGATGTCATGGCGCCACTGACCACACCACGACAGGAAGGCACGAAATATGGCCAGCAATGTGTTCGGCGTCGCCTTCGACGCCCATGACGCCCAGGCGGTCGCGAGCTTCTGGGCGGCCGCCCTCGGGCGCACCGTCGCCGACGGAGCCAGCGCCGGCAACGCCACTATCAACGCCGACCCGGCTATCCCCGGTTCCAGGATCGGCTTCCACCAGGTTCCCGAGAGCAAGACTGTCAAGAACCGGATGCACTTTGACCTGATCACCACCGACTTCGACGCCGAGATCGACCGGCTGACCCGGCTCGGCGCCACCAAGCTCAACGAGGTCAAGAACGGCGCCCACTGGGCCACCCTCGCCGACCCCGAGGGCAACGAATTCGACGTTATCGACGGCTAGACGGCACTGGTGCGCCGATCACGGGACGCGGCCAGCGACCAGCGCAGGGCCGGGCGCGGCCCGTGATCACAGCACTGCCGCGAACGCAGAGTGGATCTCATGGTTGCAGCCGCGAGCCCGCGCAAGCGGAAAACCGCCTTTCGCCACGTTCACCGCCTGCCGAGTAACGCGTGTCGCCTGCCGCGTGCGCGGTGGGTAAGCCGCCGACCTTGGTGGCTTGGCCGAGGATGGTGATGAGGGCGGCGACGGCCTCCCGGGCGTCTGGGCCGGCCGCGGAAACGGTGACATGCTGGCCACTGGTAGCGCCGAGGCCCATCACCCCGAGCACACTCTTGGCGTCGGCGGTGTGACTGCCCGCGGTGACCGACACCGCCGCGGCGAACTGGCCGGCCGCCACGGCAAGCGCCCCGGCCGGCCGGGCGTGCAGGTCGCCAGCCAGGGTGATGACCTGCTCACAGCTCTCCTGCTCAGAGTTTGCGGACATGACGTGCCTCCTCTGCCGCGGCGGCGACCGCCTTGATGTTGCCGCCAGCGGCGGCCGTGACCGTCGCGGCGACCGCGCCCTCGACGAACGGCGCGTCGGCGAGCAGCACGCTCTCGGCATCGCTCCGGTCCTCGAGCACCGCCCGCACGGTGAGCACTGCGCTGCCCAGATCGGGCAACACGACCACGCCGGCCCCGCTCTCCGCGTCGCTGAGCCCGCGTTCCACCTTGGCCGCGCTGGTCCCGAGATCGCCGCTGTCGGTGCCCCCCGCCGCGATGATCGTCACCGTGCCGCCGCTCACCTGCGCGGCCAGGTGCGCTGCGCCGGCAGCGAGTTCGGCACTGTGCGAGACGAGGACAATTCCGACGGTGGCAGCGGTCATGGCATATCCTGAATGTTATTCGACATTGCTGAAAGGGTGTCATGATCCAGTCGGTGCAGCGCGCAGCGCAGATCCTCGCCGTCCTCGGCTCCGGTACGCCGCGTCTCGGCGTGACCGAGATCGCTGACCGGGTCGGCCTGGCCAAGCCCACGGTGCACGGGCTGCTGCGCACCCTGGAAGCGCACGAGCTGGTGGCGCAGGACCCGGACACGGGCAAGTACAGCCTGGGCCCCGGCGTGCTGCAGCTTGGCAACGCCTACCTGGACGGATCTGACCTGCGTGCCCGGGCGTTGCGGTGGGCAGAATCCCTGGCCGAGCGGGCCGGCGAGGCGGTCTGGGTAGCTACCCTGTCCGGATCCAGGGTCATCGTGCTGCACCACGAGTTCCGGCCGGACAATACCGTACAGATCCTCGAGGTCGGCGCGGCCATCCCATGGCACGCCTGCGCACTGGGCCACGCGATCGTAGCGTTTCTGCCTGAGGCCCAGCGCGCGCGTGCTCTGGCGGGCGAGCTGGCCCCGCTGACCGGGCGCACCAAGACCACGAAGGCCGCGCTGAGCCGGGCCCTGGCCCAGGTCCGGCAGCGCGGCTACGCGCTCGAGGACCAGGAAGCGACCGTGGGTGACGCCGGGATCGCGGCGCCCATCTTGTCCAGGGACGACGTGGTAGCCGGCGCGATCGGCGTCGTCGGCGCGGCCGACCGCCTGCTCGTGCCGGGCACCCGGGACGAGCTGGTCCGCGCGGTCGGCGAGGCCGCCCGGGCCGTCTCCCGGGACCTGGGCGCGGGACGCGGCGGCGTGGTGCTTTCCGCTCTGAGTTGATGATCTCCGGGTCGTGGCTGTCACCGGTTCACCGTTTCCTGGCCGACGGCGAGGATCTCAGCGGCTTTGAGCGCGGCCGCTCGGGTGTCGGTGGCGGCAATCCAGCTGGCGACCTGGGGCACGCGCGCCGCGCCGACGCTCACCGTCCGCACGCCGAGGCCGAGGAGCAGCGGCAGGACCAGCGGGTCGGCGGCCGCGTCGCCGCAGACTGATAGCTTCACTCCGGCGGCGCTGGCCGCCCGGACCACTTTTTCGATGAGCCCGAGCACGCGGGGGTCCGCGGCCATCGCGGGACGGGTCTGCGGGTCGGCCCGGTCTAGGTCCAGCACCTCGCTGGCCAGGTCGTTGGTGCCGATGGAGAAGAAGTCGACCGCCGGGGCGAAGTCCGCCGCCGCGGCAGCGGTGGCGGAGACCTCGACCATGATGCCAAGTTCAGGCGGGTCGATACCGGCCTCCGTGGCGGCTTTGGCCAGCGCGGCGCGGACCTGGGCGACCTCGTCCAGGTCCTTGACCATCGGGACCAGAACGGCGAGCTGAGCATCGGCCCCCGCGAGCAGGATCGCCCGGAGCTGGTCCCTGAGCGCTCCCGGCGCGCCGAGCAGAGCGGTCAGGCCCGGTTCTTGGTGATCCAGGAAGGGCGGGATCTTGTCGCCGGAGAAATCGAGCAGGCGGGCGACGGCTGGCTTGCCCGCGAGCAGGCCGAGGACCGGCGTCAGGTGGGCCAGGTGGTCGGCTTGCGACGGCCAGCCCGAGGCGCCGGTGAAGGGGATCTCGGTACGCAGTAGGCCCACTCCGGCCGCGCCGCCGGACAGGCCAAGCCGGGTTTCTGTGGCCGAGGCGACGTTACAGAGCAGCGTAACCGGCTCGCCGTCGGCCGTGGTGATCTCCTGGGGGGCACGGCCAGCGGCCCGGGGTGCGGCGCGGGTTGCCGCGGCGAGGTCGAGCTCGGTCTGCGGGTCCGGGTCGACGATCAGCTCCCCGGCACTCGCGTCCAGGATCGCCGGGTGCCCCGCTGCCGCAGCCAGCACCCGCAGGTCGGCGCCCGCCAGCATGGGCAGTCCGAGACCACGCGCGATGATCGCCGCGTGGGAGCTGGCCCCGCCGGCGACTGACACCGCACCGGTCAGCCCGCTACCGGCCAGCCGGATCAGGTCGGCCGGGTCGATCTCGCGGCGGACCAGGATGAACGTTCCCGCAGGCGGTGGGGGCGCGGTGTTCCCGCGCAGGTGATCGACCACGGCCGCGGCCACCTGGCGAACGTCGGCCGCGCGCTGGGCCATATCGAGGTCCGGCAATGCGGCGAGCAGAGCGGCCTGGGCCTCCCCGGCTGCCCTGACGGCGGCGATACCGCCGGCTCCGGCCCGGAACGCGTCGATCGCCGGGCCGACCAGGGCGGAGTCCGCCGCGATCAGCGCGCCGATATCCACGATGCCGGCTTCGAGATCCTGACCGCGCTCGCGCAGCCTGGCGGCGAGCGTGGCCCGCTCCCGCGCGACCGCGGCGAACGCCGCCCGCACGTCGTCCTCGCCCGGGTCCGGCTGGCCCCGGTCAGCTTCGCCGGGAGCGTCGCCGAGGTAGATCTCCCCGGTGCCGATGCCCTCCGAGACCGGCTGACCCCGGTAGCGACTGGGTGCGGTCATCGTCCGGCCTGCGCGGCGTCCCTGAGGGCGCCGAGGATGAGCGAGGTCGAGACGGCTCCGGGATCCTCGTGGCCGACGCTGCGCGGACCGAGGTAGCTCGCGCGGCCCTTCAGCGCCTGCATGGAAATAGTCGCGGTGGCGCCCGCCGTGGCCGCCTCGACGAGCACGGAAAGGGCGTCATCCGGCGACGCCCCCTCCGCGATCGCCTTGCTGAAGGCCCTGGTCGCCGGCGCGAGCGCGTCGACCATCGTCTTATCGCCCTCGCGGGCAGCGCCGAGCTGCTGGACGCCCGCGAGTGCCGCATCGAGCGCGGCGGACAGGGCGGCCAAGTCGACGTCGGTGGCGCCTCCCAGCGCCTTCCCGGCCCGGCGGAAAGCCGTGCCGTAGAGCGGGCCTGAGGCGCCGCCGACCTTGGAGATCAGGGTATTGCCCGCCAGGATCAGGATGGCCCCGGGCGTCGCGGCTTTCGCCTCCGCGGCGTCCAGGGCGCCGAGCACGGCGGTGAAGCCCCGGGCCAGGTTGATGCCATGATCGGCGTCGCCGATCGCCGCGTCCAGCTGGGTGAGGTGGTCGCGGTTGGCCTCGACGACCCCGGCGGCCGACACGATCCAGGCCAGGAAGACTTCAGCGTCCATATTGGCTCCTACCAGAAGGAAATGGCTGAGCCTAGCGTCCCCACCGCAGGGCGGGCGTGTCCACTGGCGCGTCCCAGAGCCGGGTGAGCGAGTCGGTGAGCTGGCAGACCGTCACCGAGAAGCCCTGCATCTCCAGGCTGGTGATGTAGTTGCCCACCAGGTTCCGCGCAACGTTTGCGCCGTGGGCTTCCAGGTACTTCCGCACCTCGTTGAACATGAGGTAGAGCTCGATCAGCGGTGTGCCGCCCATGCCGTTGACCATGACCAGCAGGTCACCGCCGACGGGCAGATCGGCGTCGACGGCGTCCAGCGCCACCGCGGCCAGCTCCCGGGCTGACGTAAGGGCGCCCCGGGTCCGGCCGGGCTCGCCGTGGATGCCGATGCCCAGCTCCACTTCGGCTTCGCCGAGCTCGAAGGTCGGCTTGCCCGCCGCCGGCACCACGCATGAGCTCAGCGCGACACCGAAGGAGCGGCTCCTCTCGTTAACCTCGCGGGCCGCCGCGGCGACGGCGGCCAGGTCGGCTCCCTCCTCAGCGAGCGCCCCGGCGATCTTCTCCATGAAGACGGTGGCCCCGGTGCCGCGGCGGCCGGCGGTGTAGAGGGAGTCCTGCACCGCGACGTCATCGTTGATCACGACCGGGACGACCTCGATGCCGTCGTCCTCGGCCAGCTCTGCCGCCATCTGGAAGTTCAGCACGTCGCCGGTGTAGTTCTTCACTATATGGAGTACGCCCGCGCCGCCGTTGACGGCCTTGGTCGCGGCGAGCATCTGGTCGGGCACCGGCGAGGTGAACACTTCGCCCGGGCAGGCGGCGTCGAGCATTCCGTAGCCGACGAAGCCGCCGTGCAGTGGCTCGTGGCCGGAACCGCCGCCGGACACCAGGCCCACCTTGCCTGGCCGCGGCCCGCCGGCCCGTGTGATCACTTTGTTCTCGACATCCACGGACAGCGACGGATGCGCGGCGGCGACACCCTCGAGGGCATCGGTGACTACCGTCTCCGGGCTGTTGATGAGCTTCTTCATGACGTAGCTCCACTGACTTTTTCCGAGTTGGCGGTGCTGGGGGCGGGTTCACCGGGCGCGAGGCTGGTCATCGCCGCGTCCTCGCGGACCCTGCCAATCGCGACCCAGGCCAGGCCGCCAAGCGCGCCGCCGATGAATTCGCCGATGAGATAGGCGGGCAGCTGCGACCACAAAACCTTGCCGCCGAAGGCCTTCAGCATGAACACCGCGCCAAGGTAACGGGCCGGGTTGATGGCTGCGCCGGTGGCGGGCCCGAGGATGATGATGATGGCGAAGACGACGGCGCCGATGGCCATCGGCGCCCAGCCGGGCACTGCGCGGTGGTCGATGACACCGAAGATGACGAAGACCAGCATGAAGGTGCCGATCATCTCGATCACCAGCCCGCGCCCGAAGCCCATCGTCGCCGGATTGTAGGCGGTCACCCCGCCGCCTGCCGCGACTGTGGCCAGCCGGCCCAGCGTGAGGTAGATGGAGGCCGCCCCGGCTATCGCCCCGGCCAGCTGGGCAATCATGTAGCCGGGCACCTCTCGCCAGGGGAACTTGCCCGACACGGCGAGCGAGAGCGTGACTGCGGGATTGATATGACCGCCGGAAATGTGCCCGATCGCATAGACCGCACCGACGATGACGAGCATGAACGCGAATGAGATCATCCCGAGCTGCGCCATGGAAAACGGGACTTTGGTGCCGGCCGCGATCACGCCGGTAGCGGCGGCCGAGCCTGCGCCCACGAACACGAGGAACGCGGTGCCCAGAAACTCGGCTGCGAGTTTCTGCGGGGTGGTAGGTGATGCTGCCATGTGGTTGCCCTCAGCCACCCGAGCGGCTGGGGCTTCTCACCTCCCTCAGGCGAGATGGGATTTTGCCCGAAACGCGTTCGACATCGTCGAACGGCGTTTCACGAAACATAAGCCCGGGCCCGGCCTCCGTCAAGGGGCAGATCAGATTTGCCCGAACAAATATCTGCGGCTGGTAGGCGGCCGGGCTGATGCGGGAGACCGGCGGCCAGGGCCGGGGAACATCGAGATGCGGCACCACGCATGCGGCGCCGAGGTCCGGGGAGCTGGTCGCGCCCTCTCCGTCTGCGCGCTGCCAGCGACCGGTGCGGAGTACCTGATCGCTCCGCCGAAGAGATGGTGGAGTTAGCATTGCGCCGCCGACTGCGAGGCCGGCCACACAAACGAGCCAAGCCAGGGGATTCGTCGGCCGGCCGCGCGGACCCCTAAGGAGCTGCAGAAAACATGACCATCCTCGTTGTGGGGGCAGGTGCTACCGGTGGCTATTTTGGAGCCAGACTGGTCCAGGCCGACCGTGAGGTCATCTTCCTGGTTCGTCCCCGGCGCGCCGAGCAGCTTCGCGAACGCGGGCTGCGGATAGTCGGGCCGGGTGCGGATCAGGTGGTGACCCCGCGCCTGGTGACGGCCGATCAGCTCGCCGGGCCCGCCGACGTCGTGCTGGTGACGGTCAAGGCGAGCGCGATCGAGGCGGCCGTCGCCGACTTCGGGCCCGCGGTAGGGCCGCGGACGCTGGTCATTCCGTTCCTGAACGGGATGAGCCACCTGGCGGTGCTCAACGGGCGGTTCGGCGAGCAGGCGGTACTCGGCGGTGTCGTACTGGTGGCCACGCAGCTCAACGAGGAGGGAGACATCGTCCAGCTCGGGCCGGCGGCCAGCCTCCAGATCGGAACCCAGGCCGGCACTAGAACCGAACGGCTGCAGGCCACGTACGACCTGCTTTCCGGAGCAGGCTTCGACCTCAGCATCAGCGACGACATCGTGGGCGAGATGTGGCACAAGTGGGTCTTCATCGCTACGATCGGCGCGCTGACATGCCTGATGAGAGGGACAGTCGGGGACATCGTCGCGGTACCGGGCGGCCCCGGGCTGGGCCCCGCCATCCTCGCCGAGGCCAGCGCTGTCTCCGCCGCGGCCGGCTACCCCGTCCCGGCCGCCAGGACAGCGTCCATAACCGGGGCCGTCACCCAGAAGGGGTCACCGCTGACATCGTCGATGTCCCGTGACCTGGCCGATGGCCGGCCCGCCGAGGTCGAATCGGTACTCGCGGATCTAGCCAGCCGCGGGTCCGCGCTCGCAGTGCCGACTCCGCTGCTGGATCTGGCGACGATGCACCTTCGCGTCTACAACGAAAGGCTCAGCAGGCACTGACCGCTTGGTGGCGGCCAGCGAGACGTGAGCGCGCCTCCCCTGCCCCTAGGGTGGTCTCATGCTAGAGGCCGCCGCCGAGAAGGCAGAAATCACCGGTCAGATTCGCTCGCTGCTGGCCTGGGTCGGCCCGGGGCGAAAGCTCACCCAGACTGGCCGCATCGGCCTGGCGGATGCCCGCTATCTCGTGGAGCTGCTCGGCACCGGCGACACGCTCGAACACCAAATCGGCGACCGGGTCTACAAGACCAGATCCAGCGAGGATCTTCCCCGTCTCAGCCTGCTCGTGGAGTGGGCGAAGGCCACCCGGCTGGTGCGGGTCAGCGGCACCAAGCTGACGGCGGTCAAGAAGAACGCCGTGCTGGCGGAAAGACCGCTCGACCTGGTCGTGGCCCTGCTGACGGCCTATCCCCGGCTCGGCAAGTCGCTGTCCCCGCACAACACCTGGCGCCCGTCCCTGGTCGGCGACGAGTTCACCGGCATCAGCCAGGAGCTGACCACCGCGCTGCTCCGCAGCGCCGGGCCCTGCCCCCTCGACGAGCTCATCGGCACGGCCGGCGACATGATCGAGGCCCGGTACATCCTGACGGACCTCACCGAGTTCCAGCGCGAGTTGCTGGCGCGCACCATCGCGGCGGATGTCACCATCGCGATGGCCGCTCTGCACGGTCTCGGTGTCGTGGTCCTCGATCGCGAGGCCGGTTCGGCCGAACTCACCGAGCTGGGCCGGTATGCGATCCGCCGTGTCCGCGGCATGGCGCAGCCCGGTGATCCCGTGCTCCAGGTGCGGGTTACGCTCGCCGACGTGGACGGCCCGCCGGTGTGGCGGCAGGTAATGATCCCCGCCGGCTACACCCTCGACCGGGTCCATGGCGTTATCCAGGCCGCGATGGGGTGGGAGAACTCTCACCTGCACATGTTCAGGATCGCCGGTCATGAGTACGGTCCTGCCTACCTGGGGGAGGAGCTCGAGACGCTCGACGAACAGAAATTCCGGTTCGGCGACCTGGTGAAGACCGGGGACCTGGCCAGTTACGAGTACGACTTCGGCGACGGCTGGGAACACGAGCTGGCCGTCGAGGCCAGCGCCGCGGCAGATACGGCCGCGATGTACCCGGGGTGCACCGCAGGCGAGGGCGCGTGCCCGCCCGAGGACTGCGGTGGTCCGGGTGGATTCGCCGACCTCAAGGAGGTGCTCGCCGGGCCGCCGGGCCCGGAACGCGAGGAGATGCGAGCATGGGCCGGCGACGAATACGACCCCGCGCACTTCGACCTCGCCGCTGCCAACGCGGCAGCAGGGTCAGTCTGAGGAACCCCGGGTATCCGGGCCGTTTCACAGGACGCCGAGTATGAGGCGGACGGCCTGGTCGACTTCTCCTGTCTCTGCGGCGTCAAGGCGGCCGGCGAAATCGCCCAGCCGGCTGGCGTCGACCGCGCGGAGCTGATCGACGAGCACGCGGGTCCGGGTTCCGTTCATTTCGATCTCGGGCCGGAAGATTGCGGGCTGCGCGCTGGTGGACGTCGGGGCGACTATCAGCGTGGAGAGCAGGATCCCGTCACTTTGGATCGCGACTGCGTACCGGGGGCCGCGCTGGGCGTGTCCGGCGGAGTCCGTGACCGGGCGGAGCCGGAACAGGTCACCACGCACTGACCTCGTCCAGCTCTTCGTTGACCGCCTTGATCTCGGCCAGATCGGCCGGGTCGCTGCGGAGCCGCTCGGCGTCGCGGGCGGCCTGCGCGTACAGCCGGGATGTGTACTGCGCGTGGATGAGCTCGCGGATCGCGTCCGACAGATTCCCGTCGCCGGCAAGCTGGCGAAGCTCGGCCATCGTCTGCTCATCGGCACGGAAGCTGATGGTGACAGCTGTCATACGACCACTGTAAGACAGACAGCCGTAAGACCTGGTAAGTCCGCCGCAGCCAGCCTCAGAGGGCTACCGGGCATCTCTCAGGTCAAGGCCCGAGCCATCGCGCCTCCGCGCGCGAGATGTCTGTAACCGGCGTAGAGCCACCTGCGCGCCTTGCCGCGATGCATCTGGGTGATGCGCGAGTCCGCAAGCACCCTCGACACGCTGGCCGCCACACAGCCTGCCGACCGCCTGGTCGACACCATGCTGAGCAAGCTCGATCCGGACCTGTGGCCGGAGTTCGGCTGCGAGCATCCGCTGCTTCTCCTGCTCCGGGACGTCGGCGAAGACGATCGCGTGCGCGACCTGCGCAGGCGGTCTCTGGCCGCGGTCATCACGCAGCTGGCCACGCAGGTCCAGGCCGAGACGCCATCGGTGCCCGGCAGCGCAGGGCTGCGCGCCGAACTCATCCTGGCCGTGGTCGCGGGAGTGCTCACCCTGCGGGCGACGCTGCCCGGGGGCGCCCTCGCCTCTGCCGACGCCGGCCAGCTGCGCGCCGAGCTCGAGCGCATAACGGAATGCATCATTGCGCTGCTGGCGATGAACCGCTGCGGTAGTGCGCAGCCTGGTCGCGACGGCTAGGGGATCGGCGCGGCCGGCGACCTGGAATTAGTGTTGATCACCGGCGAGCAGCAAAGCAGCGCCACGGGAATCGCATGTGCTTCCAGATGCGTCGCGGGGGCGGGCCCGGTGGCGCGGGCGTGGGCGGGTTCCAGTGCGGGCGCAGGGGCGGGTCCCGTTGCGGGCCTAGGGGCGGGCGTACGGGCGGGTTCCGCGGCAGCCGGGACGGATGGGTGGGCAGCGGCTTGGTTCCTGAGTTCCTCGAGCCGGCGGCGGGACGGCAGCACGGTGGCCGCCACGATCGCGCCCAGCCCGAACAGGCCCGCCGATATCGCAAAGGCCACCGTGTAGCCGTGGACGGCCGCGTTTGCCGCCGCCAACGGGCCGGTATGGTGCGCCACCAGGTAGCTAGTCGTCGCCGTCAGCGCGATCGTGCTGAGCGCGGACGTACCGATCGAGCCGCCGACCTGCTGCATCGTGTTGACCAGCGCCGAGGCCACACCCGAGTCCTCACGCCGGACCCCGGCCGTGGCCGTGTTAATGCCCGGGGCGAAGATCAGGCCGAACCCAAGGCCCATGATGAGCAGCGCGGGCAGAGCGCCGCTGAGGTAGCTGGAAGCCGCTGTGAGCCGGGTCAGGTAGACCATCCCGATCACACCCAGCAGCATTCCCGTACTGATCAGGGCGCGCGGGCCGAACCTGGGCAGCAGCACGATGCTGGAGAGATTTGAGCTGATCAGGATGCACCCGATCAGCGGCAGGAACAGCAGCCCCGTGGTCAGCGGGCTATCCCCCTTGATGAGCTGCATGTAGTAGGTCAGGAACAGGAAGACACCGAAGAGCGCGATTCCCGACAGGAAGACGGAGAGATACGCGCCGCCCCGGGTGCGGTCAAGGATCACGTGCAGCGGCAGCAGCGGGTGGCTGACCCGCTGCTCGGCCAGCACAAAGCCGGCCAGCACGAGCACGCCGACGACCAGGCTGCCGATCGTCAGCGCGGCTGTCCAGCCGGCCGTCTCGGCGTGGGAGAAGCCGAAGACGATAAGGAAAAGCCCGACGCAGGCCAGAATCGCTCCGGGCCAGTCCATCTGCGGCCGGGTAGCCGGCCGGGTGCTGCGGATGTACACCAGCGCGCCGGTGATGGCGATGACGGCGAACACCAGGTTGACGTACAGGGTGTAGCGCCACGAGAGGTACTGGGTGAGGGCCCCGCCGAGGATCAGGCCGACCGCGCCCCCGCCGGCCGCTACTGAGCCGAAGACCCCGAAGGCCCGGCCTCGCTCGCGCGGGTCCTGAAAGGTGCTGACCAGCGTGCCGAGAGCGGACGGCGCCAGGATAGCGCCGAATGCCCCCTGCAGGGCCCGGGCCGCGACCAGCATCCCGAACGAGACGGCGGCGCCGCCGAGGGCGGAGGCGAGCGCAAATCCGGCCAGGCCGGTGATGAAGACCCACTTGCGGCTGAACATGTCACCGAGACGGCCCCCAACCAGTAGCAGGCTGCCGAACGCCAGGGAGTAGGCCGTCACCACCCACTGCCGGTCGCTATTGGGGAACCCGAGCGCATGCTGAGCCGATGGCAGGGCGATGTTCACGATGGTCGAGTCCAGGACCACCATGAGCTGGGCGATGGCCACGACGACCAGGACCAGCCATCGCCGGTCAACGGGAGCGGCCGGGCGGTCTTCGGCGGCGCGTGCCCCACTCGGATCCGGCGAAGCAACTGGCGATGCCACGAGACCTCCAGGTAAGCGGCGTCCGTCTAGGCGGGAATCGCTACCGAGGTCTGGAGTAACGATGGTCAGGCGATACCGCCGAGAGTAAGGGCCCGCCCCGTTACAGGCCACTGCCACCATAGGCACACCGGAAACGCTACGTCCATCGCCGGGCATGGCGGTTCCCGATCTCCACGGCACCCGCGGCCGGCGCCGCCGGACGGTGGGCCATTGGCGGGACTACTGTTTTCCCGTGACCACGGACACGCCGCCCCCTGTGAACCTGTACCTCGCCGTCGGGTATGACGGTTCCTCCCCCGCCAGCCGGGCACTGGACGCCGCCGTTAATCTGCTGCACGGCCGCGCTGGCCGTATCGACGTGGTGTACGTCGCTCACCTGCCCGCCCTCGACACGCTGTCGGCCGACGCCATCGGCCAGATGGAAGTTGACTTTGACGAGATTGCACAGGACCTGCGCACTTCGGCTGGCGAGCAACTCCGCGGCCGCGAGGAGCGCTGGGAGTTCGTGCGGCGCCAGGGCCCGATCGCGGACGAGCTGATGGCGCACGCCGCGAGCATCCGCGACGATCACCCCGGGGACACCGCGGCGATCGTGGTCGGCAGCTCTTCGGAGGCCATGCACCGTATCGTCGGCTCGGTGGCCGTGACCCTGGCTCGGCGCTCGCCGGTGCCCATCGTGGTCGTGCCCTAGTGCGCCAGCGTCCGATCTGACTCCCCAGTGCCGGGCTGGGCCCGGTACCGGGTGAAGGCGGGCAGGACCAAGCTGATCACGATGGCCCCGGCGATGGTGACCAGGCCGCCGCTGAGCGCGCTTACCGCTGGCGAGGTCAGCGACCCCAGGGCACCCGCCTCCAGATTGCCGAGCTGGCCGCCGCTCACGCCGACGACGTAATCGGCGGCCGTGACCCGGCCGCGGAACTCATCCGGCGTGGTCTGCTGGACGATCGTGCCGCGGAACACCACGGTGAACGTGTCCGCCGCGCCGGCGATGGCCAGCATCGCCAGGGTCAGCCACAAGGTCCTGGCCACCGCGAATCCGGCGAAGGCGGCGCCCCAGATGGCGACGGCCCACAGCATGGCCCGGCCCTGCCGCACGATATGCCCGACCGGGCCCGACAGCGTCCCGCTCACCAGGCCGCCTACCCCGATCGCGGCCATGAGCAGGCCGAGCGTGCGCGGGTTGCCGCCGAAGCGCTCGGCGTTGATCGCCGGGAACAGCGCCACCGGCAGGCCGAAGATGGTCGCGTTGAGGTCGGCCAGGAAAGCGCCCGCGAGCACCCGGCTGCGGCCGATATACCGCACCCCCGCGGCCACCGCGCGGGGTCCGGGACGTGCGGCCGCCGCTCGCCGGGGCAGGGCGGGCAGCGGGGCCACCCCGTAGAG
>JBAPYC010000043.1:0-18267 GCA_049284535.1 Streptosporangiaceae bacterium | reverse complement strand
GCGCCGAGGGCAGCCGGACACCGATCGTGGTCACCGGCACCGGGGTCAGCAGGTCGGCCAGCAGGGCCTCGGCGTGCGCGCGGTGCCCGGCGGCCAGGTCCCCGCCCAGGTAGCCGATCAGCTCGGCCAGCAGCGGGCTCGCCGCGACCGGCGTCGGCTCGGTCCAGGTCACCGGCGACAGACCGGGCCTGATGTACAGCGAGCGCATGGTGGCAGCCAAGCCGTCGGAGGCGGTCTCGTGCCGTATCCCGGCCGGGATCCACAGGGCCCGGGTCGGCGGCAGCACCCAGGTGGCGCCGTCGGTCAGCACGGACAGCACGCCGCTCATGGCCCAGGCCAGCTGGTGGTCCTCGTGTGTGTGCCAGCTGAAGCGGGTGCCCGCCGGCATCGGGAAGGTGGCCACGAAGACGGCGGACGGACCGCTGGCGGCGCCGTCGCCGGCACCGGCACATTGTCCGCCTTGCGACACAACATGGCAGCTTACGCGCACTCCCCCGGCCTGCCGGAGTCCTAATCTCGGTGACATGAACGAAAACCACGCCAAGCTGATGCCGAGCCCGGAATGGTTCACCCACATCCAGGATGAGGTCCTGCCGCAGGCGACCGCGGGCGTCACGCTGGGGACCGACGTGCTCGAGCTCGGGCCGGGCTGGGGCGCGTCCACGCAGTGGCTCCAGCCCCGGGTGGGCCACCTGCTCGCCGTGGAGTACGAGCAGGAATCCGTCGACCGGCTGGCGGAAAAGTACACCGGCAGCAACGTCGAGGTGCTGGCCGGCGACGCGGCCGCGCTGACGTTCCCCGACGAGTCCTTCGACACCGTGGTCACCTGCACGATGCTGCACCACGTGCCGACCCGGGCCCTGCAGGACAAGGTGCTGGCCGAGGCCTTCCGGGTGCTGCGGCCGGGCGGCGTGTTCCTGGGCTCGGACAGCCTGCCCAGCGACGGCCTGCACCAGTTCCACGAGGGCGACACGTACAACCCGGTCGAGCCGGCTGCCTTCCTGACCCGGCTGCAGACCACCGGCTTCGCCGAGATCACGCTCCACGTCGGGTACAACCTGGTCTTCACCGCCCGCAAGGCGGGCCCGTCGGATGGGCAGGACCGCTCCTAGCGGCACCGGACTTTAGTTCCGGGTCGGGCCCGGCGGGCGCGCTCGCGCAGTAGCCTCGCGTGAGGTGGTGGCACCCGTCGAAAGGAGCTGGATTGTTTCGCGCCACTAGCTTCGCGTTTGTCCATGGCCCCGAGACGCTCGCCGGTAACTGCGGCAGCGACCCGGGGATCGCATGCCGCCTGACCTGGGATCTCAGCCATAGCTCGACGGCCGCTCAGGTGATCAAGGTGTACCTGGCGGGGCCGGCCACCCGGCTTGGCCGGATCGTGTTCATCATCATCCTGGCGCTGCTGGTGCGGGCCATTGCGGTCCGGCTGATCAGGAAGGTTACCGAGCGCGCGGCCACGGTCTCACTGCCGGCCGCCGCCGGCGGACGGGCGCACAAGGCGGCGGCGGCCGTGCACATAGCTGGCAACGAGCGCCGGGCCCAGCGGGCCCGTGCCCTCGGCTCGATCCTGCGCAGCGGGATCTCGGCCATCATCTTCGCGGTAGCGGCCCTGACCATCCTCGGCCTTCTCGGCTTCGACCTGGCCCCGCTGCTGGCCAGCACGACCGTGCTCGGCGTGGCCCTCGGGTTCGGCGCACAGAACCTGGTGCGCGACTACCTGGCCGGCATCTTGATGCTGACCGAGGACCACTACGGCGTGGGCGACACGATCAAGGTGGGGACCACCGCGAGCGGGACCGTGGAGGCGATGACCCTGCTCACCACGGTGCTGCGGGACGTCAACGGCGTGGTCTGGCACATCAGGAACGGCACCATCGACAGCGTGGGCAACGAGTCCCAGGGCTGGTCCCGGGCGGTCATCGACTACCCGGTCCCCTACGGCCAGGACCTGGCCCGGATCCGGTCGCTGATGGAGCAGGCCGCGGCCGGGCTGTACCGCGAGCGCGGCTGGAAGAAACTCATGCTGGAAAAGCCCGAGGTGTGGGGGGCGCAGGAACTGTCCAGCAAGGAAGTGACCATGCGGATCGTGGCCAAGACCGCGCCCATGCGCCAGATGGAGGTGGGCCGGGAGCTGCGGGCCCGGGTCAAGATGACGCTGGACGCGGCCGGCGTGCCGCCGGCCGGCCCCGACACGATCGTGATCACCTCCCCCGGCGCGCAGACCGAGGTGAGTGGCGCTTCGGCGGGCGACGTGGCGCTGGCCAACGGGTTCGCCGCGGCCCAGTCCAACGGCCACGGGCAGGCCACCATGGTGGCCGAGCCGGTGACCGAATCCCCGACCGAATCCCCGACCGAATCCCTGACCGGGGCGGACCCGGAAGACGAGGCCGGCGACGCCGAGGGCACGGGTCGCGGCAACCCGTAAGCTTTCATCCATGAGCGAGACGGTCAGCTTCTACGAGGCCGTGGGCGGGGAGGAGTTCTTCACCCGCCTGGTCCACCGCTTCTACCATGGCGTGGCCGAGGATCCCAAGCTCCGGGCGGTCTATCCAGCCCAGGATCTCGGGCCCGCCGAGGAGCACCTGCGGCTGTTCCTCATGCAGTACTGGGGCGGCCCACGCACCTACGACGAGCTGCGCGGCCATCCCCGGCTGCGGATGCGGCACGTCCGGTTCGCCATCGGCGAGGCCGAGCGGGACGCCTGGCTGCACCACATGCGGGTGGCCCTGGACGAGGAGAACCTGGACGGGGCGCTGGACACGCAGCTGTGGGACTACCTGGTCATGGCGGCGCACAGCCTGGTCAACGTGAACCCGGCGCCCGGGCGGCCTGACCTGGGCCTGAGGCCCGTCTGAGATGAGCGGCACCGGCCCGCTACTCCGGCAGGTCGACTGCGTGCAGGTCCCGGTGCCCAGCCTGGATGAGGGCCTCCGCTTCTACCGCGACGCGCTCGGGCTAGAGCTCAAGTGGCGGCACGCCACCCAGGCCGGGCTGCGCCTGGGGGAAGCCGAACTGGTGCTGCAGGTCGAGGGGCGAGACGCGGAGACCGACTTGCTGGTCGACTCGGCCGATGAGGCGGCCCGCCGGGTACGGGCGGCCGGCGGCCAGGTGCTGGCCGGGCCGCTGGACA
The DNA here is from genome assembly GCA_049284535.1 of Streptosporangiaceae bacterium. GTDB lineage: Bacteria > Actinomycetota > Actinomycetes > Streptosporangiales > Streptosporangiaceae > Palsa-504. The sequence continues at coordinate 15,137 of JBAPYC010000043.1, read as the reverse complement.
TCCCCGTCGGGCGGCTGGTGCGCGTGGCCGACCCGTTCGGCAACCCGCTGGTGCTGATCGACCTGTCCCGGGGCACGTTCACCACCGATGCCGACGCGAACGTGACCGGAAACGAGCCAGGAGGGCTTTAACCAGGCCGTTCGGCCTTATTTCTGTCCTGACACCGCACCCCGGCCGGTGACATCCCACAGGTGGTGGACGGGGTCGTGCATGAAGTAGCGGGCGAAGGTGTCCACGGTGAAGCTGGCGCCGTCGCTGCGGCGGCCGGGCCGCTGCCACTGGGCGCCCGCCACGCTCCCGAACCGGGCCGCGATGGCCAGCGCGGCCTGGCGCAGCTCGCCGGCGACCTGAGCTGGGTCCTGCTCGGCGTAGCGGTCCTGCACGGCGGTGACGTCCTGGTCCCAGTTGGGGAACAGCGGGTCGTCCTGCGTGAGCATCAGCTCCAGGCGGTAGTCATAGAGCCGGAACACGTCGCGCACGTGGCAGCCGTACTCCAGCGGTGACCAGGTGCCGGGGTCCGGGCGGTCCCCGGCCCCGGACTGGGCCAGGACATTCCGCCAGGATGCGGCATTGGCCGCGATCATGCCTGGGACGGTCTCGACGGGAAAGCCGTTGGTGTTGAAGCCGCACTGCGGGCAACGCCGCTGCAGCACCCAGGTCCAGTCCTTGGTGTCCGGAACGATCGTCATGTCGGCATGGTAACCGGCGCATAGGGTCGGGCCATGGGGCCAAAGAAGTGGGCACAGAGAAGTGGGCACAGAGATAGTGGGCACGCAGGTGACGCCGTTTACGATCGAGGTTCCCGAGGCCGAGCTGGCCGACCTGCGGGCGCGGCTGCGGCAGACCCGCTGGCCGGAGCCGGAGACGGTGGACGGCTGGTCCCAGGGCGTGCCCCTGGCCTGGCTGCAGGACCTGTGCCGGTACTGGGCCGGGGACTACGACTGGCGCCGGGCCGAGGCGCGGCTGAACGCGCTGCCGTTGGCCCGGACCGAACTCGACGGGCTGCCCATCGTGTTCGCGCACGTCCGCTCGCCGCATCCGGGCGCGCTCCCGCTGATCCTGACGCATGGCTGGCCTGGTTCGGTGGTGGAGTTCACGAAGGTCTTGGGGCCGCTGGCCGACCCGGTGGCGTACGGCGGGCAGGCAGCCGACGCGTTCCACGTGGTGTGCCCGTCGCTGCCCGGGTACGGGTTCAGCGGCAAGCCGGACCGGGCCGGCTGGGGCGTAGAGCGGATCGCCCGGGCCTGGGCCGCCCTGATGGCGCGGCTCGGGTACCGGCGGTACGGGGCCGCGGGCAGCGACTGGGGTACCAGCGTGAGCGCGTCGCTTGGCCAGCAGGACCGGGCGCACGTGGCCGGCATCCACCTGGTCCCGCCGCTGGCCGGCCCCGACCCCGCGACGTCCGGTGACCTGACACAGGCCGAACGGGCGGCGATCGAGTCCCTTGCGTACGCAGACGAGTGGGACTCGGGATATTCGCGCGAGCACGCCACGCGGCCGCAGACGATCGGGTACGGGCTGGTGGACTCCCCCGCCGCGCTGTGCGCCTGGATCACCGAGAAGTTCTGGTCCTGGACTGACCATCCCGGCTCGCTGGAGGCCGTGCTGAGCCGGGACGACCTGCTGGACAACCTGATGCTGTACTGGCTGCCCGGGGCGGGCGCGTCCGCGGCCCGGCTGTACTGGGAGAGCATCCGCCGGGTGAACGAGTGGATCGCGGGGACGTCCGCGGACACCGTGGACGTCCCCGTGGGCGGCTCGGTGTTCGGCAAGGAACTCCAGCGGCCCTCACGCCGGTGGGCGGCCAGGCGCTTCACCGACATCCGGTACTGGAACGAGCCGCCGCGGGGCGGTCACTTCGCCGCGTTCGAGCAGCCGGAGCTGTTCGTGGCGGAGCTGCAGGCCTTCTTCCGGCTGGTACGCCAGCCCGGTTAATCGCGGCGGGCGATTACCGCGTAGACGTTGGTCAGGCGACTGCCCCGGCGGGCCAGTGGTGCCCACGCCCGGTCCGCGGCGAAGGCCAGCAGCAGCAAGGGCACGAAGGCCACGAATATCAGGCCCCGGGCGGCCCCGCGCCACCGGCCTGTGGCGGCGGTCCACGGGGTCACCTGGCCCGGGATGAGCCGCATGCCGATAAGGGCGGTCGTGGACAGGAAATCGACCGGGATATGGGCTTTGGCGCGCTCGACGCGCACGGTGCGGAAGCCATTGCGGCCGAGCAGGTCCGTGAGGGCCGCTGCGGGAAAAAGGTGCAGATGCTGCGGCTGCAGCCATTGCCACCAATACGACTTCATCAGGCGGCCGAACCGGGAATCCGGGTCCGGGACCTCGACGATTAGGACACCGCCGGGGCAAAGCGCACGGCGCGCGGCGGCGATTTCCGCCTCCGGGTCCGTTGTGTGCTCGAGATAGTGATGCATGGTGATGACGTCAAAGCTGCCCTCCATTTCGCCGGCAGCATCGATGAGCGGCTTGCCGTGCACGTCGGCGGCCCACCCCTTCTCCACGGCGTCCAGGGCCAGGCTGGAACTGTCGAGCAGTTCGAACCGGGTGTGCGGCCAGACCGTCGCGGCCGCGCGGCAGAAGGAGCCGTTCCCGCCGCCCACGTCCAGCCAGCTGCGAGGTTCGAGCAGTCCCGCGACGCGGCGGGCCCGGCGGGCCTTGGCCCGCTTGGCCAGGCCGTAGTACCGCTCGGAAGCCTGGGCTCCCAGGCCCTCGTAGAAATCGCCGTAGTAGTACTCGAGCCCGCGGGCACCCAGCCGCGGGTTCTGGAATACCAGGCCGCATTCGGTGCACTCGTCCAGCTTGAACATTCCCGGCTTGCGCTGGAAACGGTCCCGGGTCCGCAGCAGCTGCCGCAGGTGGCCGCAGCCGCACAACGGGCAATTGCTCATTTCCTTCTCGAAAAAGGCGGAGAGCCCTTCCGAAATCAATGACGCATAATAGGGACGGCGCTTTTCGATAGCACCGGTGCTTTCTTTCGCCATGCCGTAACCCTATCCATGCGCCCGCCTTTTCCAGGGATTTTCGTTACCGTGAGCGGTTGCCTGCGAATGAGGGCGGTCGCAAGAACGCCACGCCCGTCGGCACTGGCCGGCGGGCGTGGCGCGAATCCTGCCCCGCTTAGTCGCGGGTCAGCCGGCGGTAGGTGACGCGGTGCGGCCGGGCCGCCTCGGCGCCTAGGCGCTCGATCTTGTTCTTCTCGTAGGACTCGAAGTTGCCCTCGAACCAGAACCAGTCCGAGCCGCCCTCCCAGGCCAGGATGTGCGTGGCCACCCGGTCCAGGAACCACCGGTCGTGGCTCGTGATGACCGCGCAGCCCGGGAAGTCCAGCAGCGCGTTCTCCAGGCTCCCCAGTGTCTCGACGTCCAGGTCGTTGGTCGGCTCGTCCAGCAGGAGCAGGTTGCCGCCCTGCTTGAGGGTGAGGGCCAGGTTCATCCGGTTCCGCTCGCCGCCGGACATGACGCTGGCCGGCTTCTGCTGGTCGGCACCCTTGAAGCCGAACGCGGCCACATAGGCACGGCTGGGGATCTCGACGTTGCCGACGCGGATGTGCGCCTCGCCGTCCGAGATGACCTCCCACACGTTCTTCTTCGGGTCGATCCGGCCGCGGTTCTGGTCGACGTAGGAGATCCTGACCGTCTCACCGATCCGGATGGTGCCCGAATCCGGCTTCTCCTCACCGACGATCATCTTGAACAACGTGGTCTTACCCACGCCGTTCGGACCCAGGACGCCGACGATGCCGTTGCGGGGCAGGCTGAAGGAGAGGTTCTCGAACAGGCAGCGGTCCCCGAAGCCCTTGACCAGGTTGCCGACCTCGACCACCAGGCTGCCCAGGCGCGGGCCCGGCGGGATCTGGATCTCCTCGAAGTCGAGCTTGCGGTTCTTGTCCGCCTCGGCGGCCATCTCCTCGTAGCGCTCCAGCCGGGCCCGGCTCTTGGACTGGCGGGCGCGCGGGCTGGACCGCACCCACTCGAGCTCGTCGTCCAGGCGCTTGCGCCGCTTGGCGTCCTTAGCCCCCTCGACCTTGATCCGCGCCGCCTTGGTCTCCAGGTAGGTGGAGTAGTTGCCCTCGTAGGGGTAGGCGTGACCGCGGTCGAGCTCGAGGATCCACTGGGCCACGTCGTCCAGGAAGTACCTATCGTGGGTGACGGCGACGACGGTGCCCGGGTACTTCTCCAGGTGCTGCTCCAGCCACTGCACGCTTTCGGCGTCCAGGTGGTTGGTGGGCTCGTCCAGCAGCAGCAAGTCGGGCTGGGACAGCAGCAGGCGGCACAGCGCGACCCGCCGCTTCTCACCGCCGGACAGGCTCGTGACCTTAGCGTCGCCCGGCGGGCAGCGCAGCGCGTCCATGGCCTGCTCGACCTGGCTGTCCAGGTCCCAGGCGTCCCTGTGGTCCAGCTGCTCCTGCAGCCGGCCCATCTCCTCGAGCAGATCGTCCGAGTAGTCGGTCGCCATCTTCTCGGCGACCTCGTTGTACTGCGCGAGCAGCTGCTTGGTCTCGGCCACCCCATCCTCGACGTTGCCGAGGACGTCCTTGCTCTCATCCAGCTGGGGCTCCTGGGCCAGCAGGCCCACGGTGAAGCCCGGCATCAGGCGCGCATCGCCGTTGGACGGCTGCTCCACGCCTGCCATCATCCTGAGCAGGGTCGACTTGCCGGTTCCGTTCGGCCCCAGGACGCCGATCTTCGCGCCGGGGAGGAACGCCAGCGTCACGTCGTCAAGGATGACCTTGTCACCGTGTGCCTTGCGCACGGCTCGCATCGAATAAATGAACTCCGACATGCAATCAAGCCTACGGGCAAGCGTCCGTTGGTTCGTCCTCCCCGGGCCGGGCGTCCGGCCCGAGGCTCGTGACCTGCGCGATGCCGGTCGCTCGCGCGACGCCGGCTGTCTGCTTGGGGATTCCTGCCTGTGTGACGCTGCCGTTGTGCGCGACGCCGGCCGTCTGTGGGATGCCGGCCGTCTGCGGGATGCCGCTCTGCGTGACGTTGGCGCCTGGGGTGGCGGGGGTATCCGGGCCAGCCGGGGCGTCCTCCGGGTCGGCGGCCGCGTACATGCGGACCTGGTTACGGCCGGCGTCCTTGGCCTTGTAGAGCGCGACGTCGGCCGCGGCCAGCAGTTCAAACAGATCCCGGCCGTGCTGGTCGAGCACCGCCACCCCGATGGAGACCGTGACCCGGATCCTGGCGTCGGCCGCGGCCACGCTCAGCCGGCTGGCGCTGCTGCGCAGGCGCTCGGCGATGCGGGATGCGCCGGCGGCGTCGGTGCGCGGCAGCAGCACGGTGAACTCTTCCCCGCCGAACCGGCCCACCACGTCGGACTCCCTGACCTGCTGCCTGAGCTCGGTGGCCAGAGCGCGCAGGACCTCGTCCCCGGTCAGGTGACCGTGACTGTCGTTGACGCTCTTGAAGTAGTCCACGTCGACGAGCAGCAGAGCCAGCGGGGAGTTAGTTCGCTGGGCCCGGGCTACCTCCCCGTCTGCCTCACGCTGCCAGGCGGTGGCGTTGAGCAGCCCTGTCTTGGGGTCGGTGCGGGCGGCGGCGGCCAGCTGCTGGTGCATCAGGCTGCGCTGCAGCAAGATGACCGGCGGCAGGGCGATGAGCAGCAGCAGGAAGCTGAGCGCGCAGGTGACGGCGACCAGGATGCCGACGCACGTCTCGGTGAGGTCGAGCAGCAGGCTCTCCCGGTCCCACAGCATCTTCTTGACCGGGGCGTCCGGCTCGGCCAGGTGCGCGGCCACGACGACGGTGCAGGAGTTGACCACGGCGAACAGCACCGCGCAGCCGACCGCGGCCAGCACCACCAACGGCCGGGTCAGCCAGGCGTGCGAGCCGTTCACCGTGCTCACCAGCGGCTTCGGGACGACCAGGTGGAACGTGAACGAGGCCACCGCGCCGGCCAGGCCGAGCGCGGCCGCGCTGAAGATCCGGCGGTAGACGGCCATGCGGCGGGCCCGTACATACAGCACCGCCCCGATGACGAACGGCGCCAGCAGGGCAAACAGCGGTGGCAGCAGCAGCGCGATCGGCAGCCACCACGCCGACAGCAGGTCCCGGGACACACCGGTGGGCTGGCCGAGCCGGCGCATGGCCTCGATGCAGATCACCGCGGCGGCGAGCAGAGCACCGAAGAGCAGCAGGTCGCTGCCCTTGGGCGGCGTGTCCGCCAGTTCCCAGCCGATCAGGGCCAGATCGCAGGCGAGGACGGTCAGGATGTAGACGATGAGTGACGTGGGCATGGTCAGCAGGGGCCAGCACCACGGCCACCTGATCAGGCGCCGCAGGCCCCGCTCACGTTGGCCTATCGCCTCTTGTACTGCTGACATGCCCCCTGCCCATCATGAGCCAGGTTCCCCGCGGTCGGACACCGCCCATCACGTTAGGTAACATGGTAGATGCGAACCGTGCCATCGCGTTGCGAAACCGGTACGTTGCTCAACGTGTTTTTGCGGGAATTAAGCCTCTGGATGGGGCTCCCGGTACTACGGGACGATATCCAGGTCAGTCACAGAGCGTGTTTTCGGCACCGCACGGGGCGGTTACGCTATGCTTCCAAGCGAATCCGCTCCGTGCGGCACTAGACAGAACCGGCAGCTCCAGACCGAACCGGCCTGGCCTGGCCTGGCCTGGCCTGGCCTGGCGGACCCAGAGGCTGTCCCGGTAGATCACCCGCTAAACCCAGAGTCCCGGTAGACCACCCACTAAACGCAGAGGAGAGTGGATCGGTGCGAGGCGTTATCTGGACCTGACGCTCATCCGGCGCCGCGTTGCGCTCGTTGAGCACGGGGGAATCGCGTTCAGTAAGACGTCGCGGGAACGGGGGGCACCGTACCCATGGCCGAGTCGTCAGGCGCGCCGCCGCCGGGCGCCGCGCCTGACGCTGCTTCATTGCCATCTTCGTCGTCCGGAGCCTGATCGCCGGGCGCGTCGTTCTCGCTCGCGCGCAATGCCTGCACGGCCAGGTCGGCCTCATCGATCTCCCGGCCGAAGCGCTCGATTGCCTCGTCATCCATGATGTCGTCCGGCTCGTCATCGCCGGCGCCACTGGAGCCGCCAATGTCACCGGGCCGCTCCAGCCCCCTCGCGCCCGGCACGCCGCGGTCGCCCTCCCGGTCGTATTCCGGGGCCACGCGGTGCACCTGCGGCCGCAGATAGGTGGCCGTGCCCCGGTTCAGGTCATGCCCGACCGTGTCCGCCGTGATCTCGATCGAGGTCCTCATGTTGCCGTGCTTGTCCTCGAAGCTGCTGGTCCGGAACCGCCCCTTGAGCACGACGGGATCGCCCTTATGCAGGCTGCCCCGGACGTGGTGAGCCAGCCGGTTCCAGCAGGTCACGTCGTAGTACGAGGTCTCGGCGTCACGCCATTGCCCGTTAGCGTCCTTGTAGCGCGGGGTGGCACCCACGCGCACCTTGGTGACCACCTTGCCGGTGGGCGTGCTGCGAATGCTCGGTTCCTGGGCCACGAAGCCGACGAGGGTCACGTATCCGCCCTGGCTCATCAGATCCTCCTTGAATTCACCGGCAACCCCACGCCGCCGGGTCCCCTCCACGGTGGCGCGCGGACACGCAGTACGGCCGTTGCACTGCAGTCGCTGTGGATATCTCTGCCGTAACGCTCGATCTGTGGATAACTATTTGCGTTCGGCAACGGGGTGCGGGAGGATGCGCGGCCCTCAGAGGGGCACGGCGGTCGCGGCTCACGGGATTGGCTCACGGGATTGTTGTGTCTGACGAGGCTTGCTCACACGCGATCCATTCGATGTGGATGCCGCTGTGCCGCGCGGGCTTGGCCGGGGGTGGCGTTGCAGCACGATGGGACGGCGACGCGGCGATGGGCGCCGGGCGGAGGGGTGGCGTTGCGGCGCGGGGGTGCGGGGTGCGGGGTGGTGAGTTAGGAGCTTGGCTGGAGGGCGTTGACGCGGGAGATTTCTTCTGGGGTCAGGGAGAAGCCGAACAGGTCGAGGTTCTGGTCGATGCGGTCGGGGTGAGCCGACTTGGGGATGACGATGACGCCGGTGTCGATGTGCCAGCGGAGCACGACCTGGGCCGGGGTCACGTCGTGTTTGGCGGCGATCTCGGCCAGGACCGGATCACGCAGGCTGGTGAGCTTGAGCGCGCTGTAGCCCTCGACCGCGACGCCGCGCTCGGCGTGGGCGGCCAGCAGGGCCTGGTCGTACAGGGGCGGGCTCCACGGGATCTGGTTGACCGCCGGGCGTTCGCCCGTCGCCTTGGTGATGTCGTCGATCTGGCCCACGCTGAAGTTGCTCACGCCGACCGCGCGGGCCAGGCCCCCCTCGCGGGCGGCCAGGAAGTCGCGCCACAGCGAGCCCATCTTCCAGGGGGTCAGCTTCCAGCGGCGGGACGGCCAGTGGATCAGCCACAGGTCCACGTGATCGGTGCCCAGCGCCTTGAGGCTCTCGTCCAGGACGGCCCGGGCACGGCCCGCGAGGCCGGGCGGCAGCTTGGTGGTGATGAACACCTCGTCGCGGTCCACGGCGCTATCGGCCAGGGCCCGGCCGACCTGCTCCTCGTTGCCGTACTCGGTAGCGGTGTCGATATGCCGGTAGCCAGCCGCCAGGGCGTGGCTAGTGGCCTGATAGGCGGTCTCGCCCTGGAGCTGCCAGGTACCGAACCCGATCATCGGAATGGCCGCGCCGCCGGGCAGGTCCACCCCTGGAATGTCGGTCATGGGAGCTATTGTCCGCCCTAGCAGGCCGTGTTGTCTCGCTAGCAGGTCGTGGCGTGGATGGTGCGGGCGAGTGCGCCGGGCACATCACCGATCAGCAGGTGGGTGCCGTCACGGACCACGTCGCGGCCGCTGATCACGACGTGCCGGACGTCGGCGGCGGTGGCGGCGAACACCGCGGTCTCCAGGGCGAGCTCGCCGGAGGCGCCCGCGGTCCGGACGCTGTCCAGGGCCACGGTGACCAGATCGGCATGGGCGCCGGGGATGATCTCGCCCGCGTCGGGCCAGCCCAGGCTGGCGTGGCCGCTGGCGGCGGCCGCGGCCAGCAAGGACCCGGCGTCGAAGTGGCCGCGGGCCCGGCGGGCCAGGCGCTCGGCGTACTCCACTCCCCTGGCCTCCTCGAGCATGTCGATGACCGCGTGGCTGTCGGTGCCCAGGGTCAGGGTGCAGCCGGCCGCGGCCAGCGGCCGCACGGGCGCGAGGCCGTCACCCAGGTCCCGTTCGGTGGTCGGGCACAGGCAGGCGAAGACCTGGGCGCCGCCCAGCAGCTGCAGGTCGGCCGAGCCGACGTGGGTGGCGTGCACCACGCTGGTCCGCGGCCCGAGCACGTCCTCGTCGTACAGCAGCCGGGCTGGGGTGACGCCGTAGACGGCGCGGCAGGCGTCGTTCTCGGCCCGCTGCTCGGACATGTGGACGTGCAGCGGGGCCCCGTACCGGTGGGTCCAGGCCACGATGGGGTGCATGTGCTCCGGCGGCACCGCGCGGACCGAGTGGATGGCCGCGCCGGCCCGGGCGTGCGGCGAGATCATGCCATGCTCATCGGGGCCGAGGGCTTGCACCCGGGCGGCCCAGCGGTCGGCGTCACCGTCGCCAAACCGGACCTGCGGGCCTTCCAGCGGCAGCACCCCGGACTTGTCCAGGCCGCCGGTCAGGTAGCAGGTATCGAGCAGGGTGATGCGCAAGCCGGCCTCGGCCGCGGCCTGGATCAGGGCCCGGCCCATCGCATTGGGGTCCGGGTAGGGCCGGCCGTTCGGCTGATGATGCAGGTAGTGGAACTCGCCTACGCAGCTGATCCCGGCCAGCGCCATCTCGGCGTAGGTGGCCCGGGCCAGGGCCAGGTAGCTGTCCGGGTCCAGCCGGGCCGCGACCTGGTACATGCGCTCACGCCAGGTCCAGAACGTGCCCCGGCCGGCCTGGGTGGTGCCGCGCAGCGCGCGGTGGAAAGCGTGCGAGTGGGCGTTGGCGAAGCCGGGCAGGGTCAGGCCTGGCAGGTGCTCGGCGCCAGCTGCGGAAGACGGGGCGCCGGAAGACGGAGCTGGGGAGGACGACGCGGCGGAAGACGCGGCGCCTGCGGCATTGGGAGTCACCGCGGTGAAGCGCTCGCCGCTGGCCTCGATGAGGACGTCCCGCTGCAGCCCCTGGCCGGGAAGCCAGGCCAGGTCGGCGAGCCAGCGCCGAGCCGTCATCGGCCGCCCGCCAGCAGGTCCGCCAGGACCGCGGCCAGGGCGCGGACGCCGGTCTCGCAGTCGGCCTGGGTGGCCTGCTCGGCGGGTGAGTGCGAGATGCCGGTGGGGTTGCGGACGAAGAGCATGGCGGTGGGCAGGCGGGCGGCCAGCACCCCGGCGTCGTGGCCGGCGCCCGTGCCCAGTACCGGGGCGGTCAGGCCGTCCGCGGCCAGCACGCGGACGATCCGGTCGCGCAGTTTCTCGTCGAAGAGCACCAGCGGAGTGTACGACTCCTGACGGACAGTGAGGGCTACTCCGTGCCGGGCGACCGCTTCCTCCGCGGTTGAGACGATCGCGGCGACGGTCCGGTCCAGCGTGTCCTCATCCGGGGCGCGGGAGTCCAGCCAGGCCCGGACGGCCGAGCTGACCCCGTTGGTCCCGCCAGGCTCGGCGATGACCTTGCTCATGGTGGCGACGGCGCCGTGAGCGGCGGCCTGCTCACGGGCGGCCAGCACGGTCCGGGCGTAGGGCAGCATCGGGTCGTGCCGGTCCTGCAGCCGGGCCGTGCCCGCGTGATCGGCCCGGCCCGTGAAGTCCAGCCGCCAGCGGCCGTGCGGCCAGATGCCCTCCCCCACCCCGACCGGGACGCCGAGCGGCTCCAGGGCACGGCCCTGCTCCACGTGCAGCTCGACGAACATCGCGATCCGGTTTAGCAGGTCATCGTCCGGGCCGATCCGGTCCGGGTCACCGCCCGCGGATGCCATGGCGCGGGCGAGCGTGATGCCGCCGTCGTCGGTCAGAGCCCGGGCAGCTTCGGCGGAGACGGCGCCCGTCATCAGGCGGGTGCCCAGGCAGGGAACGCGAAACCGGGCGCCCTCTTCCTCAGTCAGGACCGCGATCACCGCAGCCCGTTCGGGAGAGAAGTTCCTGTCTTTCAGCTCGGCCACGGCGGCCAGCGCGGTCGCCACGCCCAGCGCTCCGTCGTAGGCCCCGCCGTCGGGGACAGAATCCAGGTGACTGCCGGTGGCGACGGCATCGGTGCGCGCCTCGCCCCACCAGGCCCACAGGTTGCCGTTGCGGTCGGGCTCCACGGCCAGGCCGAGCTGAGTAGCGCGGCGGGTAAACCAGGCGCGGCATTCGGCGTCGGCGGCGGTCCAGGAGTAGCGGCGGTAACCGCCGGTGCCGGGGTCGCGGCCGAGCGGCTCGAGTTCGGCCCACAGCTCCGCGAAGGTCACGGCCGGGCCATCGGCACCCGGACGCCGCGCTCGCGGGCCACCTTCTCAGCCTCCTCATAGCCGGCGTCGACGTGCCGGATCACGCCCATGCCGGGGTCGTTGACCAGGACCCGCTCGAGCTTTTGCGCGGACAGTTCGGTGCCGTCGACGACGCAGACCTGGCCGGCGTGGATGGAGCGGCCGATGCCGACGCCGCCGCCGTGGTGGATCGACACCCAGGACGCACCGGAAGCGGTGTTGACCAGGGCGTTCAGCAGCGGCCAGTCGGCGATGGCATCGGAGCCGTCGGCCATCGCCTCGGTCTCGCGGTACGGGGAGGCGACCGAGCCGCAGTCCAGGTGGTCCCGGCCGAGCACGATCGGGGCGGACAGGTCGCCGCGCATGACCATCTCGTTGAACCGCAGGCCGGCCAGGTTCCGCTCGCCGTAGCCGAGCCAGCAGATCCGGGCGGGCAGGCCCTGGAAGTGGACCTTCTCCCCGGCCAGCCGGATCCACCGGGCCAGCGGCTCGTTGTGCGGGAACAGGTCCAGGATGGCCCGGTCGGTGGCGGCGATGTCCTTGGGGTCGCCGGACAGCGCGGCCCAGCGGAACGGGCCCTTGCCCTCGCAGAACAGCGGGCGGATGTAGGCCGGCACGAAACCGGGGAAGTCGAAGGCGCGGGAGTAGCCGGCCACCTGGGCCTCGCCGCGGATGGAGTTGCCGTAGTCGAACACCTCGGCCCCGGCGTCGAGGAAACCGACCATGGCGGCGACCTGGGTAGCCATGGACTCCTGGGCGCGGCGCGTGAAGCCCGCGGGATCCTCGGCGCGCAGGGCGGCCATGTCCTCGAATGCGACGCCGTGCGGGAGGTAGGTCAGCGGGTCGTGCGCCGAGGTCTGGTCGGTGACGATGTCGATGGGGGCGCTGCGCTCCAGCAGGGCCGGGAACACGTCCGCGGCGTTGCCGAGCAGGCCGATGGACAGGGGCTCGCCCTTGTCCTTGGCCGCGACCGCACGGCGGACGGCGTCGTCGATATCGTCGGCCTGCTCGTCCAGGTAGCCGCCGTCGATCCGGCGGGTGATCCGGGACTGGTCGCATTCGACGCAGATGACCACACCGCCGTTCATGGTCACGGCCAGCGGCTGGGCCCCGCCCATGCCGCCGAGCCCGCCGGTCAGCGTGATCGTGCCCGCCAGGGTCCCGCCGAAGCGCTTGGCCGCGATGGCGGCGAAGGTCTCATACGTGCCCTGCAGGATGCCCTGGGTGCCGATGTAGATCCACGAGCCCGCGGTCATCTGGCCGTACATGGTCAGGCCGAGGTGCTCCAGGCGGCGGAACTCCTCCCAGGTGGCCCACTGCGGGACCAGGTTGGAGTTGGCGATGAGCACCCGCGGCGCCCACTCGTGCGTGCGCATCACACCGACCGGCTTGCCCGACTGGACCAGCAGCGTCTCGTCGTCCCGCAGGTCCTGCAGGGCGGCGACGATCGCGTGGTAGGCCTCCCAGCTGCGGGCCGCGCGGCCGGACCCGCCGTAAACAATGAGCTGGTCGGGATGTTCGGCCACTTCGGGGTCCAGGTTGTTCATCAGCATCCGCATGGCGGCTTCCTGAGCCCAGCCCCGGCAGGTCAGCTGAGCGCCACGTGGTGCGCGTACCTGTTCGGTCATCTGCCCATCATGGCAGGGCGGATATTGAGGTGACATGGGGGCGCTGGCGTTGTTAGGTTCGGCGCCAGCAGGGGTCCGGTAGGGGGTACGGTGCGGCGCGTCTCGGTGGTGGGCACCTCGGGAGCGGGCAAGTCCACGCTGGCCGCGGAGCTGGCGGCCCGGCTCGGTGCCCCGTTTGTGGAGCTCGATTCGGTCTACCATCAGGCGGACTGGGTGCCGCTGCCCGCGGCGGAGTACCGGGCCCGGGTGGCCGAGGCGGCGGCCGGGGAATGCTGGGTCATCGACGGCAACTACAGCGCGGTCCGGGACATCGTATGGGCGCGCGCGGACACCGTGGTCTGGCTCGACCTGCCCAGGCGCACGGTCATGCGCCGGATCATCTGGCGCACCCTGCGCCGTATTGCGGGCCGGGCCGAGCTGTGGAACGGCAACCGCGAGCGCTGGCAGAACTTCTTCACCCTGGACCCGCAGGAATCGGTGATCATCTGGGCGTGGCAGAAGCACGCCTCGTACCGCGCGCGGTACGAGGCGGCCGCCGCCGATCCGGCCAACGGCCACCTGCGCTTCGTGCGGCTGAGCCGCCCGGCGGCGGTGCGGGAGTTCCTGCGCGGTGTGTAGGCGGCGTGCGCTTCGGGTGTGCGGGGCCAGGCGGCGTGGGGGTTAGGCGGCGACGAGCTCGGAGGGTTCGGCGATGACGTCGACCAGGGCGCCGTTGCGCATGACGGTGATGGCCAGCGGGCGGCCGATCGCCTCGGCGAACATCTGCCGCTGCAGGTCCTGGGACACTGCGACCGGCTTTCCCGCCACGGTGAGCAGCAGGTCACCCGCGCGCAGTCCGGCCCGGTCGGCTGGGCCCCCTGCCACCACCTGGGCCACGAGCAGCCCGGTGGTGCGGCCCAGGCGTTCCCGCCACGCGGCGGGAACGGGCCCCGGGGTCATGGCCAGGCCCAGGTAGGCGCGGCGGACCCGGCCATCGCTCATCAGCGCGCTGATGATCCGCCGGGTGGTGTCGTTGACCGGCACGGCCATGCCCAGGCCCACGCCGGCCACGGCGGTGTTGATGCCGACCACGCGGGCTTCCGCGTCGGCCAGCGCACCGCCGGAGTTGCCGGGGTTGAGCGCGGCGTCGGTCTGGATGACGTCCTCGATCACCCGGCCGCGGGCCGGCAGGGACCGGCCGAGCGCGCTGACCACACCGGCCGTGACCGAGCCGGCCAGGCCGAGCGGGTTCCCGACCGCCACCACGAGCTGCCCGACCATCAGCTGGTCGGCTTCGCCGAGCACGGCAGGCTCCGGGGTCGGCCCGTCCGCGCGCAGCACGGCCAGGTCGGACAGCGGGTCCGCGCCGACGACCCGGAACGGCGCCGAGGTACCGTCGGAGAACGACGCGGTGCCGCTGGCCGAGCGCCCGACCACGTGCGCGTTGGTCAGCAGGAACCCGTCGCCGGTGAAGATGACGCCGGAACCGAGGCTCTCCCCCGGCCGGCCCTGTTCGCGGGGCACGCGCAGGCTGGCCACCTTCGGGGTGAGCCGCGCGGCCACGTTGGTAACGATCCGTGAGTACGCGTCTAGCGGGGAACTGGCCTCCATCAGATCTCCCAGCCCTTTCATGATTACAGGATTACACTGTAACCACGAGGCGGGCCGGTTTTTTCCGGCCAGGGTTCCGCCAGGAGCGGACAGCTCAGCCCACGCCAGGCAGCGTATAGGCGGCCAGCCCGATGGGGTTGCCCTCCGAGTCGGCGATGGTAGCCAGGGTCCGGCTCGGGCCGTCCGGCACCGGGGGCTCGAGGACCTGGCCGCCGTGTGCCGTGACCTGCTCCAGGGTCTGGGCCATGTCGGCGACGCTCAGCCACAGCAGTGGGCCGGCGTCCCGGGCCGGGGGGCGGTCTTCCGTGAACTGGCCGATGAGGCCGGGCGCCTCGAAGTCCGGGCTGTGCGCGTCGATATCCCAGCCGAAAACGGCCCGGTAGAAGTCGGCTGCGCGGGTGCTTTCCGTGGCGGGCAGCTGGAGGTAGCAGACCTGGCCGTGGGCCAGGCTGAGCGCGCGGGCGGTATCGGGATCTGGGTGGGTCATCGGTTCTCCGCTCGTCACGGGTTCTCCGCTAGTCATGGGTTCT
>JBAPYC010000042.1:0-3050 GCA_049284535.1 Streptosporangiaceae bacterium | reverse complement strand
CGGCCGTGGCCCGAGGTACCGAACGGTTCGCACCCGGTCCAAGCCGGTCAGCCGGGTTGGCGTTCCAGGGCGTCGAGGTCGCGTTCGGCGTAGAGGCGGTGCTGCCATTCCTCGTTGAGGATGGCCCGCAGGCAACTGGCGACCGGGAAGCTCTCCGGCTCGGGGTCGCCGGGCTCGGTGACCGGCTGGGTCATGCCCGCGAGCTGCTCGTCGGTGAGGCTGGCGAGCAGGTCGCGGATGGTCGCCATCCGGTCGGCGCGCAGGGCCAGTACCTGGTCCAGGGACGGCCGGGCGGCCCGGTCGCGCGGTATGCCGGGCTCGTCGGGCCGTTCGTCGGCCGGCAGGTCCAGCGGATCCCAGGGCGAGGGCTGCCCCAAGATGGCGCGATTCACCAAGAGGTCGGTGGCGAAGACCAGGTGGCGCAGCGTCTCGATGAACGACCACTCGCCGTCGGCCCGCCGGTGCAGGAGTTCGGGGTCCATCCGGCGGGCCCGGGCCACGGTCTGCTGCCACAGCCGCTCCAGCACGTCCCAGGCCTCGCGGTACCCGGCGGCGTCGCCCGGGCGCATCTTGGCCCGGTCTGGGTAGCGGCGGTCGAGTTCGGCCTCCACCAGGGGCACGACGTCGACCCCGTTGATCCGCACGTTGTCGATCTGGCCGCTGATGTCCACGTCCGCCAGGGCCGACCCGCTGATCGTGAGCCGGGTCAGGTCGACCAGGCGGAAGCGTGCACCGGTGAGGTCGACACCGTGGAAGTCGGCACCGGTCAGGTTGACGTCCTCGAACCGGGCGCCGGACAGGTTCTTGTGGGTGAAGTCGGTCACCTGGGCAGCTTGCCACGAAAGCGCGGCGCCTGGCCGGGCGCGGTGTTCCGTCCCGCCCAAGGCCGGCTCTCATGCGCGGTCGAGCGCCCCGCTGGTAATGAAGACACCGCGGCGGCGAAACGACGACGGCGACTCGACCAGCGCACGTGGGTGCATGCCTTGCAAGTCGGTGACAAACCACCAAGGCCATGCCTCACGCTCAGGCAGCCTGGCCCATGACGGAACTGTCCATCCGTCTCGGCGAGCTAGATATTCGGCCATCCCGGCGAATGCCGCGTCAACTCGGCTGTCGCCAGTCCTCCTCGGAGGACTAACCCACATCTGTGCCGCCGCGGCGACACCACGATGCTGCAGGACGCTTGTATAGTCATCCAGCATCTGAACGAAGACGTACCGCCAGAGACTGCTCAGCCGCTCGCCATCTTGGAGCATGGCAATGGCACTGTCGGCAGCTTCATCAGCCGTCTCGAACGCCCGCACCTTCATGTCTGTAATGGTAGCGACCATGCATACCGCTACCTTCCAGCAGCGCGTACCGTTTCAGGCGGCCGGGCATTCTGGACCGGGGCAGGGGCTGGGCTGGCGGAGCGGGGACAGGACCATGGCGAGCGCTACCACCACCAGGGACAGTCCCAGGTTGACCCAGGCGGTCGTCGCGGCCGCGAAGACGAAGCCGGACCGGTCGGGGTGCGGCCCGAGGACGGCGAAGAACACCTGGCCCAGGACCGCGATACCGATGGCACCGGAGAACTGCTGGGTTGTGGTCAGTACCCCGGACGCCGCGCCGGCGCGGGCCGGGCGGATCCCGGAGAGCACCACGCCCATCAGGGACGGCAGGACCAGACCCGACCCGAAGCCGAACAGGGACAGCGGGACGGCCAGCCGCCAGGCGTTCGCCGCTCCCCCGGACGTCAGCAGCACACCGCCCGGCACCGCCATCGCCGAGACGTCGATCAGGGTGCCAGCCAGCAGCACCTTGAGACCGTATTTCGCGGTCAGGGCCCGGCCGGACAGCGAGCTCACCATGGCCAGGCCGCCGAGCGGCAGGAAAAGCAGGCCCGCGTCCCGGGCGCTGAGCCCCAGGCCCTGCTGCACGAGCAGCGTAGTAGTGAACATGAGGCTGCTGAAGGTGGCCATGAGCGCCACGTTGACGCCGAGACCCGCGGAGAACGAACGGCTGCGGAACAGCTGCAGGTCCAGGAGTGGTTCGGCATCACGCTGGGCTCGCCGGCGTTCGTCACGCAGGGTCAGGACCGCCGCAGGCACCGCGGCCGCCATCGACGCCCAGGTCCAGGCCGGCCAGCCCTGTTCCCGGCCGAACGTGAGCGGCACCAGGACCAGCGCCAGCGAGCCGGACACGCCGAGAACACCGCCCAGGTCCAGCCGCGGCCGGGGACCGGCGACAGCGCTGGGACTGGGGCTGCCGCGGAGGCTGGAGCCGGGAAGCAGCCGCCAGGCCAGCAGCAGTGTCACCGCGCCGATCGGGACGTTGACGAGGAACAGCGCCCGCCAGCTCAGGCCGAGCACGTCGGCGTCCAGCAGCAGGCCGCCGCACACCTGGCCGCAGACCCCGCCGAGGCCGAGCGCCACACCGAACCATGACAGCGCCCGGGCCCGTTCGGCCAGCGTGGGGAACAGCGATGTGATCAGGGCGAGCACCTGAGGGGCCATGGCGGCCGCGCCCAGGCCCTGCAGCAGCCGCCCGCTGACCAGCATGGCGGGCGACGCGGATATCCCGCACAGCACCGAGGCCAGCGTGAACGCCGCCATCCCGGCCACGAAGACCCGGCGGTGCCCGAACAGGTCCCCCAGCTTGCCGCCGGTCACCATCCCGCTGGCGTAGGTAAAGGCGTAGCCGCCGACCACCAGCTCCAGCGCGGCCTGCCCGGCGTGCAGATCCCGGCCGAAGGCCGGGAGGGCCACGTTGACGACCATGTAATCGAACGAGGCCATGAACGTCGCGACCAGCACCAGCGGCAGCGCACGCCACCGGCGCGGGTCGGGTCCGGTTTCCGTCATCGGGACTCCCTGGAATTGAGCGATAATTCAGGGTCGCGGGCTGACGGAGGCCGGCACATCGGCGGAATTCCCTATTCGCCTCTTTAGTTTCGACAGCAGACGCATGAGCGATGACGACGCCTTCATCGCCCGGCAGCCCGAGCTCGCCGCCCTGACCGCGGCCCGCGAGCGCGCCCGCGCGGCCGGGCCGGTCACCGTGCTCATCGG
>JBAPYC010000041.1:0-4412 GCA_049284535.1 Streptosporangiaceae bacterium | reverse complement strand
CCCCCGGGTGGTGCCGACCGGCGTCGCCGGGGAGCCGGTGCTGCGCGGCGCCATGCTGGCGGCCGTGGCCCAGGCCCGCGCGGCCCTGCTGGCCTCGGTCGCGGATCCGCAGTAGATTCGGGCTGATTGGACTTCCGTATCACCTATCCCTGCAGATAACTGGCATCACGGGCCGCCCCTACCCTGAGTAGCGTCAGCACTCAGCCCCGTAGTGCCTGCGTGCGAGGTGAGTCAGAGGTATATCCGAGGCTCTGTGCACGTGCATAATGGTGTGTTAGTGAAGCACCCGGTATGGACAGCGAGTTTGTCGACACTAGATACCTTGTTGGGGGTAGCGGGCTGTGGTGCCCTCAGGAATGCCAGCTGAGCGGATGGCTCAGCGATTCCGCATGGGTGATGTGCCTCCGCTGGCCGAAGGCTTTACTGACCGGCCCGATACCGCCCGCGGCATCGCCGAGGCGCTCGTGCCGGGCGCGTCGCTGGCCCTGGTGCCGGGGTCGGCCTTTGCCGAGGGGCCCTCGAACTGGCTAGGTGCCTGCGGCAAGACCCAGATCGCCGTGATTATCGCGGAATCGCTGTGGCGAGCGCGGACTGTGGACGCGCTGATCTGGATCTCGGCCACCAACCGCGCGTCGGTGCTGTCCGCCTACGTCCAGGCGTCGGTCGCCGCGTTCGGCGTCGAGCCCATCGGCACGGCCGAATCGGTCGCGGCGCGGTTCGTCAACTGGCTGAGTGCGACCGATCAGCCCTGGCTGGTGGTGCTGGATGATCTGCCCGAAGACGCCGATATGGACGGGCTGTGGCCCGAGGGCCCGGCCGGCCGGGTCCTGATCACCTGCAGCCAGTCCTCGATCGCCCGGGCTCGACGCGGGACACAGGCCGTCCCGATCGGGTTCTACAGCGTGCGCGAGGCCCTGAACTGCCTGACCGAGCGGCTCAGCGTCAACCCGGCCCAGCGCCAGGGCGCCATCGACCTGATCGAGGCGCTCGGCCGCGAGCCGCTGGCGCTCGCGCAGGCCTCCGCGGTGGTCGCCAACTCCACGCTGGCCTGCCGGGACTACCGCGATTACTTCGCTCGCAGGCGGCAGCAGATCGGGGTGGCGGCCGGCGAGGTGCCCTCGGCCGCCGCGGTCACCTGGACCCTGTCCCTGGGGCAGGCCGAGTCGCTGCTGCCCGGTGCGTCGATCCGGCTCATGCTGGTGCTAGTCGCCATGCTCGACGGGCACGGCATTCCCGGCGCTATCTTCAGCACCCCGGCCGTGGCGTCCTACCTGGGCGGGGCCACTACCCCGTTCTCCTCGGCGGTCGATCCCAAGCCGGCCTGGGATGCTCTGCTCGCCGCCGAGCGGGCCGGCCTGGTCATCGTCAACCGGAACGTCTCGCCGCCGGCCATCTCGATGAGCTCGGTGCTCCAGGCCGCGATCCGGCTGGCCGCCCCCGCTAACGTCCAGGAGCCGGCCGCGCGGGCCGCGGCCAGCGCGCTGCTGGATGCCTGGCCGGTGGAGGAGCCCCAGCCGTGGACCGCCGACAGCCTGCGGGTGAACGCGGCCAGCCTGCAGGACAACGCCCCGGATGTGCTGTGGGCCGATGGCTGCCATCCGCTGCTGCTGCGGGCCGGGCGCAGCCTGGACGACGCGCGCCTGGTGGGCCCGGCCGTGGAGTACTGGCGGGACCTGGCGGCCCGCTGCGACACCAAGCTGATCCCCGGCCATCCCGACGCCCTGGTCGTGGCGGCCCAGCTGGCCGCCGCCTACCTGGCCGCCGGCTACGCGGCGGAGGCCGTGCACTGGTACCAGCGGGTCATGGCCGAACGCGACCGCGAGCTCGCGCCCGGCCATCCGGCCATCATCGCGGCCCGGGTCAGCCTGGCCAGGGCCCTGATCCTGGCGGGCGAGGCCCAGGACGCGGTGACGGTGCTGCTGCGGGCGGTCAGCGAGTGCGAGCAGTTCCGCGGCGCCGGTCATCGGGACACGCTCAGCGCCCGGGACGAGCTCGCCGCGGCCTACCAGGCGGCAGGTGACGTCGCGGCGGCCGGCCGCCTGCTCAGCAGGAACCTGGTCGACCGGGAGCGGCTGCAGGGCCCGCGCGATCTGGAGACCATCGCCACCCGCGATAAGCTCGCCGCCGTGTACCTGGCCCAGGGCAAGGTCAAGGACGCCATCAGCTTTTACCGGCGGGCTCTTGCCGATCGCGAGAAGGTTCAGGGGGCCGATCATCCGGCTACCCTCACCACCACGGCGAATCTGGCCGGCGCCTACATTGCGGCCGGGCGGATGCCGGCAGCCATGCAGCTGTCCCAGCAGTGCTGCGCGAACTCCGAGCGGATCCTCGGTCCTGATCACGCGGACACGCTGACCCGCCAGGCCAACCTGGCGCACCTGTACTATTCGGTCGGCCGGGTCGGTGACGCGGTGGGCCTGCTGCGGGAAACCGCCGCCCGCTGCGTCCGGGTCCTGCCGGCCGGGGATCCCCTGACCCGGGCCGTGCAGGAGAGCCTGGCGAATATCGGCGAGGCCTGACCTGCGGCAGGTGTTTATGCCAAAACGGCGAGGAAATGGACGATGGCAGAGAGTGAGTTGAGCCCCGGCCAGCTTTCAGAGCGTTCGGATAACCGCCTAGCAAGGTGGGGAAAGCCTAGGTCACCCGCGATCGCGCACCGAAATCGGGAAACGGGTGTTAGCGGGTGTGGTCCATCCTGAGGTTGAACTCGGGCAAGCGTAAGATGCGTCGATCGGTCCTATGAATACCGATTCCTGCCGCTATATGGGAATCGGTGGGCGTCGGCCGGCAGCCGCATTAGAGTTGTTTCGGTTATGCGGCGCCATGCGCGCGGGTGAGCGGCCAGAAAGGAGCGCCCATGTCGGTTCCACCCTCGGGTGGGCTTGTGGTCGTCTTCGCATCTGACCACGCTGATCCGGAAGCGACAGTGCCGCACTGGTGTGACGTCGTGTGCCATCTCGGGCACACGACCAGGCGATCAACCGGATGTGACGAGCATGCTGTCTGAAATCTTGGTGGCTCTCGTGGTCATCGCGGTGGCCTTCCTGGTGGCCAGGGACGCCGTAAAGACCAAGAGCGAGGTGCCGCATCCGGATGCGGATGGTTACAGCTACCAGGCCAGGCGCGGTGCCACCGAGGCCGGCCGTAGCCGTGCCCCCGATGTGTTCACCGATTCCCGCCGGGCCGCCGCAGGCCCGTCGGCGGACGACTCCCAGCAGCACGGTGCTGGGCTGTCGGCGGCGGACGCGACCGCGCGCCCGGAGAAGGGGCGCCGCCATGTCCGCTCGCGTCTGCTGCTGCTGGCCCTCGTCCCGGCCGTGGCCGTGGCGATCATCGCGCTGTGCGTGGCCCGCATCGCCGCCACGAACTCGCACCACAGCGGGGCCTCGGTGCTCGGGTTCACCGTCGCGGCCGTCGTGGTTCTCCTGGTCGCAGTCTGGATCGCGGTCGTCACGGCCAGGTCGGTACTGCGCCCGCTGTACCGGTTGCGCACCCAGGCCCTCGACGCGGCCAGCGGCCGGCTTCCGGCCGCGGATCAGCGGTCCGGCGAAGCCGGCGGCCAGGGCGCGCGCGAGCACGCCGGCGATGAGATAGGTGACATCGCCCGCGCCTTCGACCAGATGAGCGGGGAGATGGCACGCCTGTCAGGCAACGAGGGGGGCCTGCGCGGCAAGCTCGACGCCATGTTCGTCAACCTGTCCCATCGCGGCCGGTCCCTGACGGAACGCCAGATGCGCCTGCTCGACAGCCTCCAGCGGGGTGAGCAGGACCGGGACCGGCTGGCCGGGCTGGTCAGGGTGAACCGCCTGGCGGCGCGGATGCACCGGACCTCGCAGAATCTGCTGGTCCTGGCCGGTCACGACGTGCCCGGCAGCGGGAATCAGCCGGCGGCGCTGGCCGATCTGGTCCGGGCAGCGGTGTCCGAGATCGAAGAAGACGAACGGATCACGCTGTACACGCAGCCGGATATTGCGGTGACCGGTCCGGCCGTCGGTGACGTGATCAACATCCTGGCCGAGCTGATCCAGAACGCCACGTCGTTCTCCTCGGCCGATATGCCGGTGGAAATATCGAGTCGGCTACTGAACGAGGGCGGTGTCCTGATCGCCATCACCGACCGGGGCGTCGGGATGACCGCCAAGGAGCTGGCCTACGCCAACTGGCAGCTGGAACATCCGCCGGGGACGGACATCCACGTCCCGAAGTCGATGGGCCTGATCGTTGTGGCCAGGCTGGCGGTGCGGCACGGCGTCAGGACCCGGCTGCAGCAGGCTGAGTTCGGTGGCCTGACGGCGCTGGTCTGGTTGCCGGAAGAAGTCGTCACCCGGCAGATGGCGATGCCGTCCCGGGTGGCCGGTGCCGGGCTGGCCGGTGCCGGGCTGGCCAGATCGGCCCGCGGCGCGCACGAGGCC
>JBAPYC010000040.1:0-5285 GCA_049284535.1 Streptosporangiaceae bacterium | reverse complement strand
CCGCAGGCCCGCAGCGTCCGCGAGGCCCTGGCCCGGGCCCAGTTCGACGCGCGCCAGTACGCCGAGGCGGCCGAGAACTTCCGGCTGATCGTCGAGGCGAGCCCGTCCGACGACTACGCGAACTTCGGCCTGGGGCTGGCCCTGGCCCGGACCGGTGACCCGGCGGCGGCGGCCGAGTACCTGGCCCTCGCCGTGGCCATGCGCCCCGACAACCCCCACTACACCGAGGCCCTCCGCTCGGTCCGCGCCACGCTGCGGGCCCGGCAGGCCAGCCAGGCCGGCGGCCCCCAAGGCGGCGGAGCCGGGGAAGACGGCGACGGCAACGACGAAGGCGGCCGCGCGTGAACGCCGGATCCCAGCCGCCGAAGACGCAGCTCCCCAGGAGCAGCAGCAAACCGCTCGACGCCGCCTACGACGTGGCCCTGCTCGACCTGGACGGCGTGGTCTACCTGGGCGGCACCGCCATTCCCGGCGCCGCCGAGGCGCTGGGCAAGGCCGGCTCGTCCGGCATGCGGCTGGCCTACGTGACCAACAACGCCTTCCGCACGCCAGCCGCGGTGGCCGCGCTGCTGGCCGGCATGGGCGTCCCGGCCGCGGCCGGCGACGTGGTCACCTCGGCCCAGGCCGCCGCCCGCATGCTGGCCGAGCGGCTCCCGGCCGGGGCTCCGGTCCTGGTGGTCGGGGGCAGCGGCCTGCGGATGGCGCTGCGCGAGCGTGGCCTGCGCCCGGTGAGCACCGCCCTGGACAAGCCCCAGGCGGTGGTCCAGGGCTATGGGCCCGGCTTGGACTACGCCCTGCTGGCCGAAGGCGGCCTGGCCGTCGCCGCGGGCGCGCTGTTCGTCGCGTCCAACACCGACATCACGCTGCCCACCAAACGCGGCCGCGCACCAGGCAACGGGTCACTCGTCCGGGTCATCGCGACCGCTACCGGGGTCGAGCCGCTGGTCGCGGGCAAGCCGGAGCCGCCGCTGCATCACGAGTCGGTGCTGCGGACCAAGGCGAAGAACCCGCTCGTGGTGGGCGACCGGCTGGACACCGATATCGAGGGCGCCCACCGGGTCGGCGCGGACAGCCTGCTCGTGCTGACCGGCGTGACCGGGCCGGCCGAGGCCGTGCTGGCCCCGCCCACGCAGCGACCTACCTACCTGGCCGAGGACCTGTCCGGCCTGCTCGAGCCGCACCCGGAGATTACCCAAAAGGACGGTGCGTTCGGCTGCGGCGGCTGGACGGCCCGCCGGGACGGGGACCGGCTGGAGCTGACCGGCGACGGGGAGCGCATCGACGGCCTGCGCGCGCTGTGCGCGGCCGCCTGGGCCGGCGACGCCAGCTCTGACGACGCCAGCTCTGACGACGCCAGCTCCGGTGATGGAGGCCTCAGCCCGGACGCGGTGCGCGCGGCCGTCGGGCAACTCGAAAATCACGACTGATGGCGCGCGGGGTTACGCAGCGTGTAGAGTAACGCACATGCCAAGCCGCGCAGACCTCCGTCACGGTGTCACCGCGATGATCACGCGCGCGCTCTGTCCTTCGTGTTGTTGCTGACGACGATCCTCAGCTGACCGAAGTCCGTCGAGGCCGCCCTGTTCTGACTGCATGGCGGCTCGCTCACGAAGGATTCCCGATGTCCGCCGACATGTCTGTTGCCCCGGAAATCGCCAGGCTGGCCGAAGACCTCGTGCTGGTGGTGGCCCAGCCTGCCGCGCACCCCGCACATGATCAGGCCGGCGCCGCCCCGGCTGCGCAGGCGCTGGCACCGCCCACTTTGGGGACGCTGGCTCGTCGCCTGCGGCTGCTCGCCGCCAGCCCGGAGCAATGGTGGAACCTGGTCCGCTTCGACCCCGCCCGTTCGGTCAGGATTGACCTCGACGGCCCGGCGGATTACGACGCCTGGCTCGTCGTCCTGGCCCCGGGGGACGCCGGGCTGGACTGTGACTGCGACGTGGCCACGATGATCGCCGGCGAGGCCACCGAGGGAACCCCGGGCAGCGCGGTCCTGCGCCCCGGCTCCACCCGGGTGCACGGCCAGCCGCACTGGCTGCGCGGCCGCGGCGCGGGATACTCCATCAGCCTGCACGCCCGCGCCTGCAGGCCCGGTGACGGCCGGACGTAATAGGCTAAGCGAGCCGCAGGCAGCCCGCCGGATGTGCTGCCGGGGAAAGGACGGTTCGCCGATGATCGAGGTACGGGGGCTGACCAAGAGGTACGGCGATAAAACCGCCGTCAGCGAGCTGAGTTTCGATGTGCTGCCGGGCAAGGTCACGGGCTTTCTGGGGCCGAACGGAGCGGGCAAGACCACCACCATGAGGCTGATGCTCGGCCTGGACTACGCGGACGCCGGGACGGTCACGATCGACGGCAAGCCGTACGCTCACCTGCCGAGCCCCATGCGCGAGGTGGGTGCGCTGCTGGACGCCAAGGCGGTACACGGGGGTCGTTCCGCCTACAACCACCTGCTCTGCCTGGCCCAGACCAACAACCTGCCCCGGCGCCGGGTGGGGGAGGTGCTCGAGCTCGTCGGCCTGACCGACGTGGCACGCCGGCGCACCAAGGGGTTCTCCCTCGGCATGGGGCAGCGCCTCGGCATCGCCGCCACGCTGCTCGGCGACCCGAAGATCCTCATGTTTGACGAGCCCGTGAACGGGCTCGACCCGGAGGGGATCTTGTGGATCAGGAACCTGATGAAGGCACTCGCCGCCGAAGGCCGCACCGTGTTCGTGTCCAGCCACCTGATGTCGGAGATGGAGCACACCGCGGGTCACCTGATCGTGATCGGCCGCGGCCAGCTGCTCGCCGACTGCACGATGGACGAGTTCATCGCCCGCAGCTCCGGCCAGACCGTCCAGGTGAGGACGCCGCAGGCCGGTGAGCTGGCCCGCGCGCTGGTCACGGCCCAGGCCGCCGTGGCCGCGGGCGGCGACGGGACACTGACCGTGCGCGGGCTGACCGCGGCCCGGGTCGGCGACATCGCCTTCACCCAGGGTGTGCGGCTGCACGAGCTGACCGTGGTCCGTGCCTCGCTGGAGGCGGCGTTCATGGAGCTGACCGCTGACAGCGTGGAATACCGGGCCGATCATCCGGCCCGGCGGCCCGCGCCCGGGCAGCCCGCCGAGAAGCCCGCCGCGCAGTTCACCGGGCAGGCCGCCGTTTCCTCCGGTACCGACAGGGGGATCTGAGATGGCCGCGATGACAGAGCAGACCCGGTCGCCAGTGCTGCCGCCGCCCGCTGGGCGGGCCGGGCTCGGCGGCACGCTGCGCTCGGAGTTCACCAAGATCCGCTCGGTCCGGTCCACCTACTGGACGCTGCTCGTGCTGCTGGTGGTCAGCGTCGGGATCGGCGCCGCCATCAGCGCCGGGACCGCCGCCAACTGGTCCCACACCAGCCCGTCGGACCGGGCCACCTTCGACGCCACCCAGGCCAGCATCGCCGGGCTCTTCTACCTCGGCCAGCTGGTCATCGTGGTCCTCGGCGCCCTGGTGTGCACCTCTGAGTACTCCACCGGGATGATCCGCACCTCGCTGACGGCCATGCCGCGGCGCGTCACCGTCTACGCGGCCAAGGCCGTCGTGTTCGCGGTGATCGCCCTGGTGGTCACGCTGGTGGCCGCGTTCGTGGCGTTCGTCCTGGGGCAGGCACTGCTGGGCAGCACGCACGCCAGCGTGACCCTGTCCGGGCCGAACGTGCTGCGCGCCGTGATCGGCAGCGCCCTGTACGTCACGCTGTGCGGGCTGTTCGCCTTCGCGGCCGGGTCGATCCTGCGGCACACCGCCGCCACCATCAGCTCGATCATCGGGCTGCTGTTCGTGATCCCGATCCTGATCCACCTGCTGCCGTCCAGCTGGTACAACGACATCGACCGGTGGCTGCCGGACGCCGCGGGCCGGGCCATCTCGGCCACCATCGGCGGCCAGGACCCGCACTTGTTCTCGCCCTGGGCCCAGTTCGCGGTGTTCGCCGTCTACACGGCGATCCTGCTCGTGGCCGGCGCCGTGCTGTTCGCCAAGCGGGACGCCTAGAGCGGGAGGATCAGGGCCAGCTGCCGGGACTGGGCCACCAGGGTCCCGGCCGAGTC
The DNA here is from genome assembly GCA_049284535.1 of Streptosporangiaceae bacterium. GTDB lineage: Bacteria > Actinomycetota > Actinomycetes > Streptosporangiales > Streptosporangiaceae > Palsa-504. Next base: position 1,215 of record JBAPYC010000040.1, on the reverse strand, counting down.
CCAGATCTCGAAGTCTTCCTCGTGGTAGCCGCCGCTGACGAAGCGCGCGCTGGCCCGGCAGGCCAGCCAGCCGGGGGCGGGATGGGCGCGCAGGTGCACGGTGAGCTGGATGGTGGTGGCCGTGACGCCGAGCTCGAGCACGGACGGGGCGGTGGAGTCGACCAGCAGCGGCAGCGAGTACAGGTCGGCCTCCCGGCCGTCGGCGAACCGCATCCAGAACTCACTGGCCGGGCGGCCAGAGGGCCGGCCGGCGTGCCAGCCGGGGAGCTCGGCGGCGCGGAAGTCGATCCGCTCGGCGATGGTGGCCCGGCCGATGGACCCGACCGAGGCGCCGGCGCACTCCTGCGGCGGTGGCAGGTCGGGGGGCGCGCCGTCGATGAAGACCGGCCCGTCCTGGCCGAAGCGGGTGAACGCGGCCGTGGCCCGGATGACCTCCTTGCCATCCTGGCTGAGGCTGGCCTGCCCGAACGCGGTGGTCCGGCCGCTGCGGATCAGCTCGGTGCGGATGCGGGCCGGGCCGGGCCCGCCGGGGCGCAGGAAAAAGCCGGACACCACCACCGGGTCGGGGAAAGGCATGATCATGCCCATCGCCCGGGAGCAGGTGGCTAGCAGGTAGCCGCCGTTGGCGGCGCCGCCGAGGCCGTCCCACCGCCCGGTCACCTGGGCCGTGAACTCCCCGTCGGCCTCCGCCGCCGTTACCCGGCTGTCCGCGTCGAAGGCGTACTCGCCCATCTATGCCAGCACCCCGGCTACGGCAGCGTCAGGATCTCGTAACCGTCGTCGGTGACGAGGAGGGTGTGCTCGAACTGCGCCGTGCGCCTGTGGTCCTTGGTCACCACGGTCCAGCCGTCCGGCCAGATGTCGTAGTCGATGGTGCCGAGGGTGAGCATCGGCTCGATGGTGAACGTCATCCCCGGTTCCATGATCACGTCGGTGTTCGGGTCGTCGTAGTGCGGCACGATCAGCCCGGAGTGGAACGTCCGGCCGATGCCGTGCCCGGTGAAATCCCGCACCACCCCGTAGCCGAACCGGCGGGCGTACGATTCGATCACCCGCCCCACGGCGTTCAGCGGGCGGCCCGGCACCACCGCGCGGATGCCGCGCATCATGGCCTCGTGGGTACGCTCCACCAGCAGCCGCGACTCCTCATCCACCTCGCCGGCGCAGAAGGTGGCGTTGGTGTCCCCGTGCACGCCGCCGATGAAGGCCGTGATG
>JBAPYC010000039.1:0-3003 GCA_049284535.1 Streptosporangiaceae bacterium | reverse complement strand
GGTGTACCTGGCGGGCCGGTCACGGGCCAAGGGCGAGGCGGCCGCGGCCGAGATCAGGGCGGCCGCTGGCCACGACGCGGTCTGGTTCCTGCCGCTCGACCTGGCCGACCTGGACTCGGTCCGGGCCTGCGCCGCCGGGTTCCTGGCCCGGGACGAGCCGCTGCACGTGCTGGTGAACAACGCCGGCGTGGCGGGACGGCGCGGGCTGACACGGCAAGGCTTCGAGCTCATGTTCGGGGTAAATCACCTCGGGCACTTCGCGCTGACGCTTTCCCTGCTGGACCGGCTGACGGCCAGCGCCCCGGCCCGCGTGGTCACGGTCTCCAGCGACGCGCACTACTCGGCCCCCGGCATCGACTTCGTGGCGGTGCGCCGGCCGGCGCGCGGCCTGACCGGGCTGCCCGAGTACGCCGTGTCCAAGCTGGCCAACGTGCTGTTCTCCCGCGAGCTGGCGCGCCGCACCGACGGCACCGGGGTCACCAGCTACGCGCTGCATCCCGGCGTGGTCGCCTCAGACATCTGGCGGCGGGTGCCATGGCCGGTCCGGCCGCTGATCACGCGGCGCATGCTCTCAGTCGAAGACGGCGCCGCGACGTCGCTGTACTGCGCGACCTCGCCGCAGGTGGCGCAGGACAGCGGGCTCTTCTACGACGCGTGCGCCGAGCGCGCGCCCAGCCCGGTCGCTACCGGTGAGCTGGCCGCGGAGCTGTGGAAGCGGAGCGAGGACTGGACCGGCGATGAAAGCAATGCGGCATGATCGTCGTCAGTTGCGGGCAATAAACCCGCGTAGCGGACCTGTCATGGAAGCTGGGGCATGGAACTTCCTGTCAACCCGCCGGTTGCGCCGATGCTGGCCAAGCCGGTGGATGCCATCCCGACCGGGGATTACCTGTTCGAGCCGAAGTGGGACGGCTTCCGCTCGATCGTGTTCCGCGACGGTGACGAGGTGGAGATCGGCAGCCGGAACGAGCGGCCGATGACGCGTTACTTCCCCGAGCTCGTGACAGCGATCAAGGCCGAGCTCCCGGAGCGGTGCGTGATCGACGGGGAGATCGTGATTCCGGACGCGGCGGGCCGGCGGCTGGATTTCGAGGCGCTGCAGCTCCGCATCCACCCGGCGGCCAGCCGGGTGGAGCTGCTCTCGGTGCAGACTCCGGCCCACTTCATGGCCTTCGACCTGCTCGCGCTGGGCGACGCGGACTATATGGAGCGGCCGTTCACCGAGCGGCGTTCGGCGCTGGAAAAGGTGCTGGCCGTGACCCGCTCCCCCATCCACCTGACCCCGGTGACCACCGACCGGGCGGTGGCCAGCGGCTGGTTCAGCCAGTTCGAGGGGGCTGGCCTGGACGGGCTGATCGCCAAGCCCGCCGATGGCATCTACGAGCCGGACAAGCGGGTGATGAAGAAGGTCAAGCACGAGCGGACCGCGGACTGCGTGGTGGCCGGTTACCGGGTGCACAAGAGCGGCGAGGACCGGATCGGCTCGCTGCTGCTCGGCCTGTACACCAGCGACGGCAAGCTGGCCAGCGTCGGCGTGGTCGGCGCCCTGCCGATGGAGAAGCGGATCGAGCTCTTCGCCGAGCTGCAGCCGCTGGTCACCACGTTCGACCAGCACCCGTGGAACTGGGCCGAGCACGCCTCCGGCCAGCGTACCCCGCGGGCGGCCATGGCCAGCCGGTGGAACGCGGCCAAGGACCTGTCGTTCATCCCGCTTCGCCCCGAGCGCGTGCTCGAGGTGCGCTACGACCACATGGAGGGACCCCGGTTCCGGCACACGGCCCAGTTCGTGCGGTGGCGCCCGGACCGCGAGCCACGGTCGTGCACATACGCCCAGCTGGAGGAGCCGGTCAGCTTCGACCTAGCCGAGATCCTCGGGTCCGGCGGCCGTGACGGCTCTGGCGGCCGTGATGGCGCTGATGGCAGCGATGGCTCTGGTGGTCGTGATGGCTGAGCCCAAGAAGGTCCTAGAGGTCGCGGGCCGCGAGGTCGCGATCAGCAACCCGAGCAAGCTGTTCTTCCCGCGGACCGGGCACACCAAGCTGGACATGGTGCGTTACTACCTGGCCGTGGCGCCGGGCGTGCTGGGCGGCGTGCGGGACCGGCCGATGGCGCTCAAGCGGTTCGTGAACGGGTCGGAGAGCGAGCCGTTCTTCCAGAAGCGGGCCCCGGACAAGCGCCCGGAGTGGGTCGAGACGGTGGAGCTCCGGTTTCCGTCCGGCCGGGCTGCCGACGAGGTAGTTGTCACCGACGAGGCCGGCCTGGCCTGGGTGATCAACCTGGGCTGCATCGACCTGAACCCGCACCCGGTCCGGACCGGCGACCTGGACCACCCGGACGAGCTCCGGGTCGACCTGGATCCCGTGCCCGGCATCGGATGGTCGCAGATCAGGGACGTGGCCCTGGTGGCCAGGGACGTGCTGGCCGACTTCGGCCTGACCGGCTGGCCCAAGACCTCCGGTTCGCGGGGCATGCACATCTATGCCCGGATCGAGCCGCGCTGGGTGTTCGGCGACGTGCGCCGGGCCGCGGTCGCGGTGGCCCGGGAGATCGAGCGGAGGGCACCGGACCTGGCCACGTCCAAGTGGTGGAAGGAAGAACGGCACGGCGTCTTCGTCGACTACAACCAGAACGCCAAGGACCGCACGGTGGCGTCCGCCTACTCCATCCGCCCCGTCCCTGACGCCCGGGTATCCGCCCCGCTGAGCTGGGACGAAGTGCCGGACTGCGATCCCGCCGCGTACACGATCGACACCATGCCGACCCGGTTCGCCGCGATCGGCGACCCGTGGGCGCAGATGGACCAGGCGCCCGGGTCGCTGGACGGGCTGCTGGACCTGGCGGACCGGGACGAGGCGGCAGGCGTGCCCGACGCGCCGTGGCCGCCGCACTACGAGAAGCAGCAGGGCGAGGCGCCCCGGGTCCAGCCGTCCAAGCGGAGAACCAGCCAGGGATCGCGGACGGGCGGTTCGGGCGCGGGCGGTTCGGGCGCGGGCGGTTCGCGGG
>JBAPYC010000038.1:0-5116 GCA_049284535.1 Streptosporangiaceae bacterium | reverse complement strand
GCACGGCACCCTCCGGGTCAGCCATCCCGCCGCCGAACAACGTCAGTTGCAGGTGCTTCTCGAGGTCCTGAACGTAGGCACGGACGTCGACTTCGGGTCGCATCTGGTCTCCTCTCGTCCCCCATGCGGTCTGTGTCGCCAGCTTTGCCGGGACCGGGGCCGGGCGCATCGTCCTGCCTGGGCAATTCCGTTACCCCAGCAGGACAGCCAGGGCGCCGGGTCATGACTGGCGCAGCGCCTGCAAAGTGCGCCAGGCATGCGTGGCGACCTGGAGGTTGAACTGGACGTCAGGCAGGCCGAGATCGTGACCGGACACCTGGCGGATGCGCCGGAGGCGGTACTTTAGCGTGCTGCGGTGCACCGACAGCGCCTTGGCCGAGGCGTCGTAGTTGCCGCCGCAGTCGAGGTACTCGCTCAGCGTCAGCACCAGCGGCGTGCCGTGCTCGGCGTCGTAGTCGATCAGCGGGCCGAGCCATTCGGTCACGAAGCGCTCTATGGTCGACGTGTCGCCCGCCATGGCCAGGATCTTGTAGATGCCGAGGTCGTCGAACAGCGTGATCCGCTCGGGAGCGCCCGCCGTCTTCTGCATCCGCAGTGCCAGCTCCGCTTCCTGGCAGGAGTGCGGGAACCGGTCCAGCTCCAGGACGCGGCCGCCCACCCCGATCCGGCATTGCCCGCCGTGCATCTCGGTGACGACCCGCGCCCGGAACAGTTCCCAGTGCACCTCTGTATCGGCCAGCACGACCACGTCATGCTGCCGCGGCGCCAGCAGCGACCCCACCCCGACGGCCCTGGCCGCCCGGCCGACGGCGTGGAAGAACAGGTCGCTGTCGTTGTCGCGGCCGGCCCCGGCCGGTTCGGTCAGGACGACCCGGTGCTCCCGGACCAGGTCATAGCCGAGGGCCTGGGCCTGGTTCAGCAGCGCGGCCGGGTCCGCGCCGGTGTCCCCGACGAGGTCGAGCACGAGGTCGGTCCGCATCCGCGCTTTGCCCTGAGCTTCGCCCTGCAGCCGGGCGATCTCCATCGTGAGCACCGTGGTCGCGTGCTCGACGGCCACCCGTTCGGTACCGGCCGCGGTCCCGGCCGGGTCGTGCAGGACCAGCACGGCCACTGGGGAGCCGCCGAGCGCGGCCACCGAGAACAGGCGCCCGCCCTCCCTGACCGGGCCCGTGGCGGCTACGGCCCGGTCCAGCAGCCGGTCCCGCTGCGCCGGGTCGGCCTTGGGATAGGGATCGGGCCGGTCCGGACCGGCCCACGCCAGCAGGTTGCCGAAGCGGTCCTCGATGGCCGCCGGGCGATCGGTCAGCTCGTAGACCGCCTGGGCGATCCCCGCCTGCCCCTCCCCGCCGAGCGCCACCTTGGTCAGCCGGTCGTGAATCTTCATGCTGCGCACCAGCGCGAGGTTGGTCAGGCGCAGTTCCTCGGTCTGTTCCCGCTCCCGGCTGTGCAGTCGCGCGTTCGCGAGAGCCACCCCCGCATGCTGGGCCAGCACCTGCAGCAGGAACCGCTCGCTCTCCGCGGGCGGGGCCGGGGCCCCGACGACCAGGTAGTCGGCTGGCCCCTGGCGGCTGGACAGCGAGTAGGCCCACGACCACGGCACGCCGGCCAGCGTGACCGGGCCGCCCTTGGCCGCGTTGACGCCGCCCGGCAGGCTGGGGGCCTTCCGGCCGGGAATCCGGGCGTCCTGCCATCGGCCGTCGAGGAAGATGCCCTCCGTCGTGCACGACCCCAGGGATTCGACCGCGTTCGCGGCGTAGTGCAGGATGCTGTCCTCGCTGTCCTGCTGGGTCAGCAGCATCGCGAGCACCAGCATGCTCCGCTGCGCGGAGAGCTGTTCGCGGACTGGGCCACCATGATCTGGGGCGGCCGTCACTGCCTCCTCCGGGCCAGCGCGGAACTGGCCAGGAGCAAGGTTGTAGGCGCAGGCCTCGCCATACGATTTCTCCTCGCGACGGCACCACGATGCTAACCCCCGGTCCAGGTCGGTGTCGCCATCAGACCTGCCAGGCCAGCCGGGCCCGGCCACCGGCCCGGCCATCGGCCCGGCCCGGAAACTAGCTGGTCTGCTGATGTGCGCCCGGCCCTGCCCGCCCAGCATGGGGTCCATGCGTACCACGAGAGGACGGCGGGCATGGCGACGCTGACCGATCCGCACCTGAGCCTGGTCCGCCCGGTGACGCCGCGGACACCGGGCGGCTGCGAGGAATGCCTGGTCCTGGGGTCCGGGTGGGTGCACCTGCGCCTGTGCCTGACCTGCGGGCACGTGGGCTGCTGCGACTCCTCACCGCTCCGCCACGCCCGTGCCCACGCCTTCGCGGTCAGGCACCCGATCGTCCAGTCGTACGAGCCGGGTGAGGACTGGCGCTGGTGCTATGTCGACGAAACCTTCGTCTGAGGAACCCACGGCCTGCCCGGGGCGTACCCGCGGCTGAGTGACGCCCAGATCGCCGCGCTGGATGCGCAGGGCCAGCGCCGGCCCATCCAGCCAGGGGAGGTCCTGTTCGCCGGGGGCGACCGGGACTGCGGTTTCTTCGTCGTGCTGGCCGGCCGGGTGGCCTCGGTCGAGAGGCACGGGACGCCGGAGGAGCGCGTCATCGCCGTCCATGGCGCCGGCCGGTTCCTTGGCGAGCTCGGCCTCCTGACCGGCGAGGGCGCCTGGTATTCCGCGGTGGCCCTCGACGCGGGCGAGGTGCGTCGCCCTGGCCCGGACGTTCAAGCTCATCGACGCCGAACGCAACGCCGTGCACACCGGGGAGGGGACGCACGTTCGCTCTGTTCCGGCTGCTGATCCGAGCCGGACAGGCCAGGACTACCAGGATGGTGGATGTGTCCGCCGCCGCTCGCAGGCAGCGTCGGGAGTATCCGGAAAGACGCGTTCCGAGCTACAGGAGGAATCCAATGGCAGCGCTCCCGATCCGCCGCAGCGGACGGAACACCTCAGTCGTCAACCCTTCCCGCGAGTTCGAGGACATCTACGACCGGATGGGCCAGCTGATGAACTTCGCGTTCGGCCTGACCCCGGCCGTCCTCGCCGACATGCCCTGGGTCCCGGCCGCCGATCTGTCCGAGACCGACGATGCCTACGTAATCAAGGCGGAACTGCCTGGCGTGAATAAGGACCAGGTGAACATCCAGTTCCAGGACCGGGAGCTGGTCATCAGCGGCGAGGTCCCCGAGCCCGAGAGCGGCAACGGCAACGGCAGCCGCCGCCAGGCCAGCTCGCGCCGCACCGGCCGGTTCGAGCTCCGGACCTACCTGCCCGGTGAGGTCAACGCCGACGCGGTCACCGCGCAGCTCTCCGACGGGGTCCTGACGGTCACCGTACCGAAGTCCGAGGCGGCCAAGCCGCGCAAGATCGAGATCACCGGCTGAGCGATCACCGGCTGAACACGGCTGGCCGCGCACCGGTGGATCGTCCAGGACACCGGCAGCGCGTGGGGGCCAGGCCTGAGCATGTGCGGTAAAGCGGGGGCCAGGCCTGAGCATTTGCGGCAAAGAAGCAGGAGGCAGTGATGGCAGTTGCAGTCGGCATCGATCTCGGCACCACCAACTCCGTGATCGCCGCCACGCAGGGCGGCCAGACCACGGTGATACCGAACGCTGAGGGGTCACGGACCACGCCGTCGGTGGTGGCGTTCACCCCGCAGGGCGAGCGCCTGGTCGGCCAGCTCGCCCGGCGGCAGGCGATCCTGAACCCGAAGGGGACGATCTACTCGGCCAAGCGGTTCATCGGGCGGCGCTACGACGAGGTGGCCAGCGAGCTGAACGCCGTGTCGTTCGACGTGGTCCCCGGTCCGGACGGCGCCGTGCGGTTCAAGATCGAGGGCCGGCTGTACGCACCCGAGGAGATCTCCGCACTCGTGCTCCGCAAGCTGGTCGAGGACGCCTCCAAGTTCCTCGGCGAGAAGGTCAACGAGGCTGTCATCACTGTGCCGGCGTACTTCAACGACGCCCAGCGCCAGGCGACCAAGGACGCGGGCCGCATTGCCGGCCTTGAGGTCCTGCGCATCATCAACGAGCCCACGGCCGCGGCGCTGGCCTACGGCCTGGACAAGAAGAAGAACGAGACGGTGCTGGTCTACGACCTCGGCGGCGGGACCTTCGACGTGAGCATCCTGGACATCGGCGATGGCGTGGTCGAGGTACGCGCCACCGCAGGCGACACTCACCTGGGCGGCGACGACTTCGACCGCCGCATCGTCGACTACCTGGCCGACGAGTTCAAGAAGGACAACGGGATCGACCTGCGGTCCGACCCGCAGGCGCTGCAGCGGCTGTTCGAGGCGGCCGAGAAGGCCAAGGTCGAGCTGTCCTCGGTGACCCAGACCACCATCAGCCTGCCGTTCATCACCGCCGATGCATCCGGGCCCAAGCACCTCAACACCACGCTGATGCGCTCCACCTTCGAGCAGATCACCGCCGATCTCATCGAGCGCACGGTCCAGCCGGTCCGCCAGGCGATGTCTGACGCCAAGCTGACCGACGCTGACATCGACGAGGTGATCCTGGTTGGCGGGTCCACCCGGATCCCGGCCGTGCAGGGGCTCGTCCGCCGGCTGACCGGCGGCAAGGACCCGAACATGACCGTCAACCCGGATGAGGTGGTGGGCGTCGGTGCCGCCATCCAGGCGGCCGTGATCAAGGGCGAGCTCAAGGACGTGGTGCTGCTCGACGTGACGCCGCTGTCGCTCGGCATCGAGACGCTCGGCGGGGTCATGACCAAGGTGATCGAGCGCAACACCACGATTCCGGCCCGCCGCACCGAGACGTTCAGCACGGCCGAGGACAACCAGTCGGCGGTCGACATCGTGGTCCTGCAGGGAGAACGGGAACGTGCCGCTGACAACCGGGTGCTGGGCCGGTTCCGGCTGGAGAACATCCGCCCCGCCCCGCGGGACGTGCCGCAAATCGAGGTGACCTTCGACATCGACGCCAACGGGATCCTGAACGTCTCGGCCCGGGACAAGGACACCGGGACCGAGCAGCGGATCACCATCAGCGAGAGCTCCAACCTGGACCAGTCCGAGGTTGAGCGGATGATCGCCGACGCCGAGCAGCATCGTGACGAGGACCGGCGGCTGCGTGAGCTGACCGACGCGCGGAACGCGCTGGACAC
>JBAPYC010000037.1:0-13907 GCA_049284535.1 Streptosporangiaceae bacterium | reverse complement strand
CGGCAAAACGGTCCAGGCCGTGACGCGGCCGGCCGGGGGCGTCATCCCGGCGGACGGCGGGCAGATCAGCGGTATGCACATCTTCGCGCTTGGCATCGGCCCGCTGTCCTCGCAGGGAGTGCCGCTGAGCGGCGACGACAGCTGATGGCACCCAGCGAGCCTGCCGCCGGTCAGCCGGCGTCGCCCTGTGGTCTCCAGGCGGCGGGCTGCGGCGGCGCGGCTTCGACGGCGGCGGCGAGCTCGGCGGCGCGGCTGCTGCCGATGATGGGGCTGAGCCAGGACTGGAGCTGCGCGGCGTCCGGCTCGGCGAACCGCTGGGTGCCGTACAGGTCCTCGGTGCCGCCGGGGCCGGGCAGCAGGATCTTCCACGTGGCCGGCTCCTCGGGATCCGCGGTGTAGGTCAGCACGCAGGACAGCCCCGTTTCGTCGCGGAGCTCGTATCTGGTCTGGTGGGCAACGTGACTTCTCTCGACGCTCATCTGTGCCTCCGTTGCAGTGGCCGGGGATAGTGCTGTTCTATCCGGTACCGGTCCATCCGGTACTGATCGATCCGGTACTGATCGATCCGGTACCGGGGCGGGCTGGCGCTGGCTGCGCACCCAGGCCGGGTCCGATCGTCCCAGCAGGTGGCTGACGGCAGCGCCAGCGACGACGGTGGCCAGCGCGATGGCGAGCGGGTCATAGACCTGGGCGTGCCGGATCAGCGCGGCGCCGAGGAGTGCGCCGCCGAGCATGGCAATGATCGACACCAGGCGGCGGCCGATCCTGGAGCCGGAGCCGCCGGCCAGGGCGCTGTCGGCGGCAACGCCGGTGATGGTGAGGGTGAGCACGGTGGTGGTGAGGTCGGGAACCGCGATGCTGCGGGCCGCGGCGTTCTGGATTCCCATGGCCACGCCGAGCGCCGCGATGAGCGCGTACCGGTACCCGGCCGCGGGGGCGCCACCGCTGGCGATCGCGAGGATGATCGCGACCGCGATGAACACCGCCTGAGCCACGGCCGCAGACCTGTGCAGCCGGGCCCGGTGGTCGCGGTGCCGCGCGGTGAGCCTGCCGCCAAGCAGGGCTCCGAGGGCAAACGCGGCCACGGCGGCCAGGGACGCGGTGATCGAGAATCCGGGGGCGCCGGCCAGGGCGAATCCGAGGAACACGATGTTCCCGGTCATGTTGGCCACGAACACGTGCCCGAGAACCAGGTAACTGAACGCGTCGACCAGGCCGGTGACGAGCGTCATGCTGACCAGCACGGGAGGCAGCGGGCCATGCGGGCTGGAGCGCCCGGGCGCGACCGTGTCCCGGACGCCGGCCAGGAAGGCCGACATGGCGTGACTGCGGTGCTGCTCGTGACTGCGGTGCTGCTGGTGCGGTGGGATCAGCGTCGTGCTCATCGTGTCCTCCGGTTCGTTACCTCCTCAGGGTCACCCGGCGGAAGCCATCGTGTCCAACGATCAATTTTGCTCAGTACCATCACTGCCATTGATGACCAGCCGCGCTGGGGATTACCCTGGCCAGATGGAGGTCCGCGACCTGGAGTATTTCCTGGCCTGCTGCCGGGCCGGGAGCTTCACCGCCGCGGCCCGCGACGTCCACATCGTCCAGTCGGCGATGTCCGCCGCCATCGCCCGCCTCGAGCACGAGCTCGGGGTGTCCATGTTCGACCGGTCGGTGACACCGGTCACCGTCACCGAGCACGGCGCCGCGCTGCGGGCCGGCGCGCAGCGGATCCTCGAGGCGGTACAGGCGGCCCGCGACGAGGTCGCGGCGGTGTCCGGCCGGGTCCATGGCACGGTTGTCCTGGGCTGCACGCTGAACACCGGGCCGCTCGACCTGGCCGCCACCCTGGCGGCCCTGCGTGACCGGCATCCTGGCGTCATCGTCCAGCTGCGCCAGTCGGCAACCGGGTCCGCGGGAAACCTGCAAGCGGTCCTGGACGGCTCCATGGATATCGCGCTGACCGGCAGCCCGGCCGGCCAGCAATCAGGCCGGCCTCCACGCGGTATCGTCCTGACCCCACTGGTCAGCGAGCCGCTGGTCTTCGTCTGCCCCCAGGGCCATCCGCTCGCCTCGCGGCCCCGTGTCACCGTGGCGGACCTGGCCGCCGAGACGATCCTGCGGTTCCCGCCAGGCTGGGGCGTCCGCGCGGCGGTCGACGCCGTCCTGGGCGCCGACCCGCCAGCCATCGAGATCGCCAGCTACGGCCTGATGCTCGAGCTCGTCCGGGACCGCTTCGGCACCACCCTGCTGCCCGCCTCCGCTGTCGCAGCCGACCAACCTGGCGTGCTGGCCGTCCCGGTCGACGATCCCCGGCTGCACTGGCTCCTGTCCGCCGCCATCAGCGCCAGCCGCCAGCCGACCACCGCCGCCACCGCGCTGCTCAGTGCTCTTACCCAGGCGGCTCTCACTCAGGCAGCGGGCACCCAGACGGCGGGCACCCAGACGGCCCCCGGCATCACCGCCTGAGGACGGCCGGGATCACCGGCCCGGGCGGGTTCCGGCAGCCGGACCGGGTGCACGGGCCGCGAGCGCGGGTGAAATGACGGTAGCGGCCGATATCGTCCGCGGCATGCAGGAAATCGTGACCTTCGAGTTCGATCTGTTCACCTTGCGCCGGGCCATCGGCGGAGGCAGCTACGCACGCGGCACCGAGTACGCCGCCCAGGGGGCAGTGCGCCATGCCAGCTGGGATCCCGGGCGGACCGCGCTGCACGGCGCGGTCCGCGGGCACGGCGGCCGCACCTATGTGGTCACGGCGTACCTTTCGCTGGCCGCCGGCCGTCTCGCCCAGTTCGAGATGGGCGAGTGCAGCTGCCCGGTCGAATTCAACTGCAAGCACGTCGTAGCGCTGGTCCTGTCGGCGCTGCCGTCCCGGTCACCCGGACCCGTACCGCCGCAGGCTCCGCCCCCGGCGGCCTGGGAACTATCACTGGACACGCTGCTCGAGCCGGGCCGGGCCACCAGCCGGGCCACCAGCCGGGCCACGACGCCGCTGGCGATCGAGCTCATGCTGACTCGCGGCACCGGCCCGGCCCGGCCGGGTGTGCCGCTGGCAGGACAGGCACCGCTGAGGCTGCTGGCGCGACTGGTCAGGCCCGGTAAGCAGGGCACCTGGGTGGCGGGTGAACTGCGCTGGACCGCGCTGGAGATCCTCCGGCATTCAGGTCAGTACGACGAGCAGCAGGTGCGGCTGCTGAAGGAGCTGTGGGTCCTGTACCAGGCTTCCGGCAGACGCGACGGCTACTACGGCTACCAGTACGGCAGCGACCGCTGGCTGGAGTTCTCGATGCTCGAATCACGCCAGCTCTGGTCGCTGCTGGACGAAGCCGGGCAGGCCGGCCTGCCGCTGGTGTACCCGGGCCGGCGGGGCGTGGTGCCGCCGTATGCGGAGGCCGAGTTCTGTCTCGACGTCACCCGCGGTCCGGACGGCGGCCTTCGCATGGCCCCGGTGATCCGCGACGCGGCCGGGGAAGCCGTCGTCCCGGTCGCCTTCATCGGGTCCGAAGGGCACGGGGCGGTCTGCGTCGATCGCGGCCAGGCGGCCGACGGCGACCCAGGCGGGTGGCCGTTCCGGCTGATCAGGCTGGTCCGGAGGGTTCCCGTGCCGCTGCAGAAGATGGCGCTGGGCGCGGAGCTGCCGGAGGTACCCGCCGCCGGGCAAGACCGGTTCCTGGAGCAGTACTATCCGCGCCTCAGCCGGCTCGCGCCGCTGACTTCCTCAGACGGCTCGTTCACTGTGCCGGTCATCAGCGGGCCAGAGCTTGTCTGTCACGCGCGCTACGGCGGCAACCATGAGCTGGAAGTGAGCTGGGAATGGTCCTACCAGGTCGGTGATAAGCCGCACCGGACGCCGCCGTCACCCGCCACGCCGGCCGACTGGTACCGGGACACGGCCGCCGAGCAGGCGCTGCTGGCCACCCTGGGCGACCTGCCGCTGAACCGCTTCAGGCTGCTTGAGCCCGGCTCCGGCCGGGGGCCGGCCGGGCCCGCGCTCGCCCCGCTCACCCGGCTGCGCGGCATGGAGACGATGCTGTTCAGCACCGGGGTGCTGCCGCTGCTGACCGGCCGGCCGGGGCTGATCGTCCAGGTGAGCGGCGAACCCGCCGACTACCGGGAAGCCGGGGAATCGCTGCAGATTGCGATTTCCGCGGACGAGGTGGACGGGGACACAGACTGGTTCGACCTCGGCGTGACCATCACCGTGGAGGGGCACCCAGTACCGTTCCTCGACGTGTTCGTGGCTCTCAGCCGCGGCCAGCAGCACCTGCTGCTGCCCGACGGAGCCTGGTTTTCCCTCGACCGGCCCGAGCTGCATGCGCTCGCCCGCCTGATCGAGGAGGCCCGCGCGCTGCAGGATGCGCCGGCTGACTCGCTGCGGATCAGCCGCTACCAGGCCGGATTCTGGGAGGAACTGACCAGGCTGGGCGTGATCGATCACCAGGCGGCAGCATGGCGGGAACAGGTCCAGGGCTTGCTGTCGCCGGGCACCGCGGGCCCAGCCGGCGATCCGGCCGGCCTGCAGGCCTGCCTGCGTCCCTACCAGCGCGACGGGTTCGGCTGGCTGGCGTTCTTGTGGGAGCACCAGCTGGGCGGGATCCTGGCCGACGACATGGGGCTGGGCAAGACGCTGCAGTGCCTCGCCCTGATCAGCCACGCCAGGCAGCGCGACCCGGCCAGCGGCCCGTTCCTGATCGTGGCGCCGACCAGCGTGGTAGCGAATTGGACGGCTGAAGCGGCCCGGTTCACCCCGGACCTCAAGGTAGTGCCGGTGTCGCAGACCACCGCCCGGCGCGGGCAGACTCTCGGCGAGCTCACTGCCGGTGCCGACGCCGTCGTCACGTCCTATGCCCTGCTGCGGCTGGACTTCAGCGCCTTCGCCGAGCTGGACTGGGCCGGCCTCTTGCTGGACGAAGCGCAGCAAGCCAAGAACCGCCAGTCCAAGGTGTACCAGTGTGCCCGGCGGCTCAGGGCCCCGGTCAAGATCGCCATCACCGGTACTCCGCTGGAGAACAACCTGATGGAGCTCTGGTCGCTGCTGTCGATCACGGCTCCCGGCTTGTTTCCCGACCCCGAGCGGTTCCGCGAGTACTACGCCCGGCCGGTCGAACGTCAGGCCAGCCGGGACCGCCTCGCCCAGCTCCAGCAGCGGATCAGGCCGCTGGTGCGGCGCCGCACGAAGGAGCAGGTCGCCCCGGAGCTGCCAGCCAAGCAGGAGCAGGTCCTGGAAATCGACCTGCACCCGCAGCACCGCAAGGTCTACCAGACCCGCCTGCAGCGAGAGCGGCAGAAGGTCCTGGGCCTGCTCGATGACCTGGACGCCAACCGGTTCGCCATCTTCCGCTCGCTGACCTTGCTGCGTCAGCTGAGCCTGCACGCGGGGCTGGTTGACGAGGCCCACACCGACCTGGCCTCGGCGAAGATCGACGTCCTGATGGCCAAGCTGCGCGAGACGGCCGGCGGCGGGCATCGCGCCCTGGTTTTCAGCCAGTTCACCGGGTTCCTCGGCAAGGTCCGCGAGCAGCTGGAGGCAGAAGGCATGCCCTACTGCTACCTTGACGGCCGCACCCGCGACCGGGCCGAAGAGGTGCGCGATTTCAAGGACGGCACTGCACCGGTCTTCCTGATCAGCCTGAAGGCCGGCGGCTTCGGGCTCAACCTCACCGAGGCCGACTACTGCTTCCTGCTCGACCCGTGGTGGAACCCCGCGACCGAGGCCCAGGCCGTCGACCGCACCCACCGGATTGGGCAGACCCGGAACGTCATGGTCTACCGCCTGGTGGCCAGGGACACCATCGAGGAGAAGGTCATGGCGCTGAAAGCCAGGAAGGCTCAGCTGTTCTCCAGCGTCCTGGACGATGGCAGCTTCTACGGTAAATCCCTGGACCGCGATGACATCCGGGACCTGCTGAGCTAAGACCCGTCATCGCCGGCGGTGTCACGGTCCCGCCGGAGCAGGTACGTGTCCATGATCCAGCCGTGCTGCTCGCGCAGCGCCGCGCGGGTCTGCGTGATCTGGGCCGCGACGTCGGCCAGCGGGCCGGAGATCAGGACCTCATCCGGGGTGCTCAGGTAGGCGCCCCAGAAGACCGACAGGCCGACGCCGTCGAAGCCTGCGGGGGTGAATCCGTTGTCCAGCATGACCACGGCGCTGTCCAGCCAGTCCGGCAAGCCGCCGGCGATCCGGCGGGCTGGGGTGATGTGGACCGGTTCGCCGACCCGGTTCAGCGGGATGCGGTGCGCCGCCGCCAGGGCCTGCACGCTGGTGACGCCGGGGATCACGATGCAGTCGAAGGTGCACGCGCCGAGCGCCCGGACGCGGCCGACGGTCCGCAGCATCGAGTCGTAGAGCGAGGGATCCCCCCAGACCAGGAAGGCGCCGACTCCGTCCGGCCCGAGCTCGGTGCCGATGGCCCGGGCGATGAGCTCCGCGCGGGCCTGGTGCCAGTCCTGCACGGCGCCCTCGTACCCGTCCGCGGTGAGGTCCGGCGACCGGTCGCGCGACGGCTCCGGGATGTCCACGACGCGGTACCCGGGCCGCGTGACATGCCGGCGCAGGATCTCGTCCCGGGCCTCGTTCAGGCCGGACCGGACGTCGCCCTTATCAATGCGGAAGAACACGTCCACCCGGTTCAGGGCGTTCACGGCCTGGACCGTGAGCTGGTCAGGGTGACCGGGACCCATGCCGATGATCAGCAGCTCGCGCATCAGCCCAGTGTTCCGTACTGCGCAGTGTTCCGTACTGCAGTGCTGTTCCGTACTGCACAGTGTTCCGTAACGGCCAGTGTTCCGTAACGGCCAGTGTCCAGGCACTAGCCTGGGCGGGTGCGTGTCCTCATCCTCGGCGGGACCGGCGAGGCGCGGGAACTGGCCGCCGGGCTGCTGGCGGCGGGTACGGACGTAGTGTCCTCGCTCGCAGGCCGGGTCGGCCAGCCACGGCTTCCCGACGGCCCGGTACGCGCCGGCGGGTTCGGCGGCGCGGACGGGCTGGCCTCCTTCCTGTGCGACGAGGGCATCACCCATCTCATCGACGCGACGCACCCGTTCGCCGACGGCATCACCGCGAACGCGGCTCTGGCCGCCGGCCAGGAGGGGGTGCCGCGGCTGGTGCTGCGCCGGCCGGCCTGGGCGGCCGATCCGTCCTGGGATATGTTCGCGGACATCCGCGCGACCGCCGCGGCCGTCCGGGCCTGGCCCGGCGATGGCGTGTTTCTCACTACGGGGCGCGGTGATCTGGCCGCCTTCGCCGGTGATAACCGGCACCGGTTCCTCGTCCGGACCGTCGACCGGCCCACCGGGGCGGTGCCGCCCGGCATGACGCTGATCCTCGGCCGTGGCCCGTACACGGCCGAGCAGGAATCCGCTCTGCTGCGCGAACACCGGATCGGGCTGCTGGTGACCAAGAACAGCGGCGGCGCCATGACCGCCGCGAAGCTGCAGGCCGCCCGGGATCTCGGCCTCCAGGTATTCATGGTGCGGCGCCCGCCGCTGCCGCCGGGGAGCAGCGTCGTGGCCACGGTCCCCGAGGCCCTGCGCTGGATCAGCCGGGAAGCGGAGCCGCGATGAGATCGGGCGCCCCGGGTCGTCTTATTACTGTCAGAGCGCCCGAGGGGAGCACATCACCATGACCGAGCACGCACCGCCGTGGCCGAAGCAGGGACCCGCCTCGTACTTCCCGTCCATCGAGAAGAAGTACGGGCGCTCGATCGCCGAGTGGCAGCAGATCATCGCCGGCTCCGGCCTCGACAAGCACATGGCCATCGTCGGATACCTGAAGTCCGAGCACGGCATGGGGCACGGGCACGCCAACGCGCTGGTCGGCTGGACGCTGGCGGGCAACGTCGCCCAGGCCTGAGGCCGGGGTTTACGCAAGGGCTTGATCGCCGCCCGTTCGGCTTATTTCCGGACCGAACGGGCGGCGGCGCGTGCGGTCCCGGGGCGGGCAAACGGGGTGCCTTGGTATCGCTGCACCGGGCGCGGCGGGAGAGTAAAAATGTCCCCTATGTCGTGGACGGGCTCCGGTGCTTCCGGCGATGACGGCAGCACCGCTATAGGTGACACGGGTATGGATGACACGGGTATGGGTGACACGGGCACGCATCCCGAGGTCGACGCCACCGTGCGGCTGCTGCACCGGCGCCGCGGCTGGGGCTGGACGGGCGCGGGTAGCCTGCTGGCACTGGTGGTGTTCTCGGTCATCGGCTCGCACCTGTGGGCCAATGCCAGCGGGGCACTGGGCGTGATCAGCGGGCTGGTGGTCCTGATGCTGCTGGCGCTGGCCGTGGTTGGCCTGGTCATGGCGGTGGTGGACACCGTCCGGCTGCACCGCCGGCACGGCACGGTCCGGGATCAGGCCCGGATGCGGACTTCCCACCATCCGCTTATCGCGCACGCCTACCGGTACCCGCCCCGGCACCGCATCAGCGCCTGGTTCGCCCGGCTGCTGCTGCTTGGCTGCCTGGTCCTGGCCATCGGCTACCTGCCGGACCAGGTCAACGGGGTGGCTTACCTGGCGGGCGCGGGCCCGGCGGTCACGTTCTTCCCCGCGTCGCACGGCCAGAACTGCGGCCGCGGCGGGTGCTCCACGATCACTGAGGGCATCCTGATCCAGGACGGCCGCGCCATCCCCGCCAGCTGGCCGGGCACGGCCCCGCTCGGCCTGCCGATGACCGTGCGGGCCCCGGTATGGGACGGCTGGGGCAGGACGGTATCGCTGACCGGTGACACCGGGAACGCGATTGTCGCGATCATCGTCGGCCTGTTCATGGATGCGGTCGGCGTCTTCGGGGGCCTCGCGCTCATCAAGATGACGCAGCACTGGCTGAGGCGGCGGCGCGAGGCCGCCGTGCCGGACCGCGGCTGGCTTACCGCCGGCCGCTGACCGCGGGCGCGCCGGCTGGCCAGGTTCAAGGTCCCCCAGGCACGTCCTGTTCATCGACGCGCAGGACATCCCGCTCACGCCCACCGGCCGGCCCCGCAAGTTCCTGCTGGCGCAGCGGGCGGCCGCCGAACTGGGCCTGGAGCGGCCGGCCCCGTGACCAGTCAGGGCGAGCCGTACAGGCCCGGCCCGGTGATGTCCAGCTCGTCCAGGAACGCCCGGGCCGCCTCATACGCGGTCTCGATCAGCGTGCCGGTATGGCGGAAGTCCAGCGGCGAGACCCGGAGCGGCTCGGGCCCGTGCAGGTAGACGACCGGTACGTCCGCGGCGACGAGCGGGGCCTCCAGGATGGCCTGCGTCCGCATGGTCACCATCACCGTGTAGAACAGCACCTCGGCCATCGACCCGGACACCTCGGGGATGTTCCCCGGGAAATTGCAGTCGAGCACGACCAGCGAGCGTGCGCCCATGGCCACCGCCTGCCGCATCGGGACGTTGGCGACCAGGCCGCCGTCGTACAGGCGCAGCGGCCCGAGCTCGGCCGGGGCGAAGATGCCCGGGATGGCCGCGCTGGCCAGCATGGCCGGCAGCAGCGGGCCGTCGCGCAGCACGTGCGGGCGGGCGGTGGCGATGTCGGTGGTGACCGCCGCGAACGGCAAGGCCAGGTCGGCGAAGGTGCGCTCGGCGCCGATGAAGCCGGTGATGACGGCGGCCAGCCCGGTGCTGGGGAACAGGTGCGTACGGGTGTGCTGCAGGGTGCGCGCCTGGGCCAGGAGGCCGCCGGGGAAGACCTGGTCCCGGGTCAGCCGGGCCCATAGATGAGAGAGCCGGTTGGCCGCGCTCCTGGGGTCCAGGGCGAGCACCGCCCCATTGAGCGAGCCGACCGAGCTGCCCGCCACCACGTCCGGCGGCACGTCCCGCTCGGCCAGCGCCTGCAGCATCCCGACCTGCACGGCGCCGAGGCTCCCGCCCCCGCCGAGCACGTACCCCACCGGCCGCGGAAGGTCCTCAATGCTCATCGCCACCTCCGTCGCCGGGCCCGCCGCACACCTACCGATCATCCTGGCTGAGCGGCCCGGGCCGCCGGCGACAGGGGCGGCTACCGGCCGGCGGCCTGGCGTATCGCGGTCCGGAAGAGCTCGGGCAGCGAGATCCCGGCGGCCCGGGCCATCGTGGAGATGACGCTCTTCTCGGCGAAGGAGCAGTAGAGGCCGGCCTCGAGGAACCACGGCTGCCCGGCCGGGTCGATCCGGAAGTCGAACAGGCTGTAGTCCCGGCAGCCCAGCGCCGCATGGCATCGCCGGGCGGCCGCGTGCACCCGCTCGGTCAGCGGGTCACCGGGATCGACGATCCACGCCCGCGTGCTGTCCTTGGCGACGAGGCTGAGCTCGCCGTCGTCATTACGGCTGATCTTGTCGGCGTAGTCCCGGATCGGCCTGGTCGCGGGGTCGACGTTGTACTCCTCCAGCGGCAGGCAGACGAGCTGGCCGTCCCGGACGATAGCGCCGCACCGGACTTCCCGGCCGAGCTCGACGTAAGACTCCACGAGCGCCGCGCCGGAGTGGGCGAAGGCCGCGTCCAGGGCGGCGGGGTAGCCGGCCCGGTCGCGGACCAGGGTGGTCCCGAGCGAGTTGTCCCCGTCCACCGGCTTGACCACGACCGGAGGAGGAAGGGACGGCTCCTCTCCCCGCTGGAGCACCTCGCCGGCCGGGACCCGGACCCCGGCCGCGACCACGATCGCCTTCGCGTTCGCCTTGTGTGCGGCCAGGGCCATGACGTCGGGCGGGCTGCCGACGTAGGGCAGCGCGAGGACATCGAGCAGCCCGCGGTAGGAGGTCATGCCGGGCAGGCAGAACATCTGCGGGAGTGCGACGTCGGGGCCCAGGGCGGCCAGCTGCCGCACGGCGCCGGCCAGCGGCACCGGCGGCGCCGCCCGGATCGCCTCGCGGCTCAGATCGGCCGGGAACCGCC
Source organism: Streptosporangiaceae bacterium (assembly GCA_049284535.1). Lineage (GTDB taxonomy): Bacteria > Actinomycetota > Actinomycetes > Streptosporangiales > Streptosporangiaceae > Palsa-504. The sequence goes on along the minus strand of JBAPYC010000037.1, from coordinate 3,070 downwards.
ACTGCCGGTCCGGGGTGACGTAGGCGATGTGGAACTCATAACGCGCGGGGTCCGCGGCGTGCTCCAGGCAGTCCCGGGCATACAGCCGGGACAGGTCGCCGAGGAACTCGCTGACCGCGGAGCCGGCCACGTGCAGGACGCGCTGAGTCACCGGTCAGTCCCCGGCCGGCTCGACGAGCTTGCCGATGTTGAAATCGATGCGGATCCAGTCCTTGCCCCGCATCAGGTTCTGCAGCAGCAGCCACGGTATCTGCAGGTGGTACACCATCAGGAAGGGCAGCGGGTCGGCCCGGTCGAAGATGGCGTCCTTGCCGCGGCGGATGGTCCGCAGCCGGGCGCCCCGGCCTGGCTGCGTGATCAGCCGCCAGACCTCGTGGTAGATCCAGTACGTCGGCCGGCTGTCCGCGGCGGGTTCGACGGCGGGCACGTCGCGGTCCAGGTACGCGTGGGCCAGGCCCGGGTGGTTGTAGAACATCGTGATGGCCGAATGGGTGCGCGGGTTGCACTCGATCGCGTAGACGCCCCCGTCCTCGGCCTCGATGAAATCAAAGCTGACCTGGCCGGTCAGCTTCAGCGGCGCCACAAACCGCCGCACCCACGCCTCGATCTCCGGCTTGTCGGCCATCTCGTAGTTGACCTGGAACGCGGATGACTCGCAGCAGCAGTACACCTGGACCTGGCCGTCCCGGACGGTACTGTGCGTGCAGTATTCGCGCCCGCGGACCAGGCCCTGCATGATCCACGGCGTGTCCGCCGCGATCGGCTTGGACCGGGCGAAGGCCGCCGTCTCCCGCGGCGAGGGCCGCGGCAGCGGGGTAAGGTCCAGCCGGTTCAGCGGATCGTAGGGAATGCTCTTGAGGATGTAGGAGCGCCCGGCCCGGGCGAAGTCGAAGTCCTCCACCTGGCGGGGCGAGCAGATGCGGTGCGCGTCCGGCACCGGCAGGCCCAGGGACGCGGCCAGGGCCGAGAACTCGTACTTGTCGTCGAGCTTGCGGACCATGTCTGCGTCTTCGTGCAGGACCTCGCAGTACGGCGCGAGCACCGGCTTGGCCAGGGCGTCGTAGTAGCTGGACACCGGGCTGCAGACAGGCACGTACACGTCGACCTTCTCGGCGCGCACGATGGCGAGCAGCGCGGCGGCGTAATCGGGCGACTGCGGCTTGGGCACCGTGCGGAAACGGTCGACGGCGCGGGAGAACCGGTGCCCGGTGAGCCGGTATTTAGCCGACTCGACCAGGATCACCCGGTGGCCAGCCGCGTGGAACGACCGCGCCAGCTGCAGGGCCTTGGTCATCTTCCCGCCGCTGATCATGATCGTTTTCGGTTCGGCGGCCGGGCCGGCGGCCCGGTCGGCGCCCCAGCTGGCGGTGCTGCGCCGTGGTGTCCGCACGAACAACGAGGTGAGCAGGGCCACGGCGGTCAGCGCGAGGTTCAGCGGCAGCGCCACCAGCAGGAGCAGCAGGACGGCTAGGGTCCTGCCCGCGACCAGCACGGGATGCCGGCGGCCCGCTGCAGGTCTCACCGGGCCGCGCCTTCGTAGCCGGTGACCATGCCGCGGTGCATCACCCGGTCCCCGACGACACCGGCGTGGTCGGCCCGGTGCAGGACGCAGCCGTTGTCCCACATCACCACGTCCCCGGGTGACCAGGCGTGCCGGTAGGTGTTGTCCGCTGCGGTCGAGTGCTCGTAGAGGAACTCGATCAGCGGCCGGGCCTCGGCCTCGGGCAGGCCGCTGATCGTGACGCAGCGTTCGGGCGTGGACAGGTACAGGGCGGTGCGGCCGGAGATCGGGTGACGGCGGAAGACGGGGTGCTCGGCCGAGGTCTCCGCGTCGCCGCCGAGGTCCAGGCCGGTCACCACGTGCCTGACCGTCCGCCCGGCCAGCCGGGCGCCCACCTCGGGCGGCAGGGTGTCAAAAGCGCGGTACTGGTTCGTGAACAGGGTCTGGCCGCCGCGCACCGGGATCGTCACCGCGCGCAGCGCGGTGTAGGCCGGCGGCCGGCGCACGTAGCTGGTGTCCACGTGAAACACGCTGCGCGGCGGCGTGGCCCGCCCGACGTTGCTGACCACGTTGAGGTCCGGCTGCCCGGGGACCGGCGTCTCCCCCCGGGTGAAGGTCAGGTCGCCGAATCTCCGCAGGAAGGTCACGAAGCCGGCGTCGTCCAGCTGCTGGCCGGGCAGCACCAGCACACCATGGCTGGCCAGCAGCCGCCGCAGCTCGGCGGCGGTGCCGGCATCCACCTCAGCCAGCGGCAGTCCGGTGACGATCAGGCCCACCGGGGACAGCACGGTCTGCTGCACGGCGCCGATCACGGCTCAGCACCCTCAGCCTGGGCCACCTCCGTATGGGCAACCTTCACCTGGCGGATCAGGGTCAGGCCGTCGCGCAGCGGGAGGATGACCTGCTCTACCCGCGGGTCGGCCGCCACCTGCTGGTTGAATGCGGCGACGGCGGCGCCGTTGGCGGTGGGCTCGCCCGGGAGCCACGGCTGGCCCTGCATCAGCGTGTTGTCCACGCAGATCAGGCCGTGCGCCGCGACCAGCCCGGTGCTGAGCAGGGTGTCCAGGTAGCCGCCGTAGCCTTGCTTGTCCGCGTCGATGAACACCAGGTCAAAGACGTACCCGGCGCCGGCCAGCTCGGTCAGCGTGTCCTGCGCGGGCCCGATCCGGACGGCGATCTTGCTGCCGTCCGGGGAGTCGGTGAAGCACGCCTGCGCCAGGGCGGCGACCTCCGGGTCGATCTCGCAGCTGACCAGCTGGCCGTCGCCGGGCAGCGCCTCGGCCATGGCCAAGGCGGAGTACCCGGTGAACATGCCAATCTCCAGCACCCGCCGGGCCCGGGTCGCGTGCACGAGCATCTTCAGCGTCTGGCCCTCGACGTGCCCGGAGAGCATCTCCTGCTCCAGGGGCGCGGGGAGGCCGCCGGCGGAGTGCCGGGTCCAGTCCTCGGCCTGGGTGCGCCGGGCCAGCTGCCGCAGCGCCGGTGATTCGGGCGTCGTCCACCGGCTCAGGTAGGGGTCCAGGCCGCAGGCCAGCTCGCAGGCGTCGCGCAGTTCGGCCACCAGGGACG
>JBAPYC010000036.1:0-16626 GCA_049284535.1 Streptosporangiaceae bacterium | reverse complement strand
CACGAGCTGACCGATGCCGGCTGGCGGGGGCGGCTCATGATCCGGCACGTGCTCGCCGTGCTGCCGATCTGCGTCGTCCTGGCGCTGCTGCCCGGGGCGGTGTGGATCCGCGTCGCGGTGCTGGGGCTGTTCCTGATCTGCAGCGTGGGCATCGTGGCCATGTACGCCGACGACATCAGGGTCTCCCGGCTGCGGCGGCACGGGATCGAGCCGCCGGACGACCCAGACCTGCACCGCCCGTCCCACTGAGGCGCCCGTCCACTGAGGTCACCCCGTCCCACTGAGGTCACAAGGAGTCGGGGGTGAATTCCATCAGCTTGCGGGCCGCCTCGGTGATGCTCCCGGACAGGGACGGGTAGACCGCGAACGTCTGCGCGAGCTCCTCGGCGGTCAGGCGCTGCTCCATGGCCACGGACACGGCCAGGATCAGCTCGCTGGCGCGCGGCGCGACGATCACGCCGCCGAGCACGACGCCGGTGCCCGGGCTGGTGACCAGCTTGACGAAGCCGTCGCGGAAGCCGGCCATCTTGGCCCGCGGGTTGGTGGCCAGCGGCAGCTTCTGGGTGCGGGCCGCCACCTCCCCCGCGTCGACCGCGCGCTGGGACACCCCGACGGTGGCGATCTCCGGGTCGGTGAAGATGGTCGCGGCTACGTGCCCGAGCCGCAGGGGGTGCACCGCCTCCCCCAGCGTGTGCCACATGGCGACCCGCCCCTGCATGGCCGCGACCGAGGCCAGCATGAGCACGCCGGTGCAGTCGCCGGCGGCGTACACGCCGGGCACGCTCGTGCGGGAGACGCGGTCGACCTCGATGAAGCCGCCCCGGTCCAGGGTTATGCCGGTCTCGTGGCAGCCGATGTCTTCGGTCCGCGGGATCATGCCGACGGTGAGCAGGCAGTGGCTGCCGGAAACGGTCCGGCCGTCGTCCAGGGTGACGGTGACCCTGTCCTGGTCGCGGCGGACGCTCGCGGCCCTCGACCTGCTCAGCACGGTCATGCCGCGGCGGCGGAACACGTTCTCGATCAGGTTGGCCGCGTCCTCGTCCTCCTGCGGCAGCACCCGGTCCCGGGAGGAGACGAGGGTGACCCTGCTGCCGAGCGCGAGGTAGGCGCTGGCGAACTCCGCGCCGGTCACACCGGAGCCCACGACGATGAGGTCCCGGGGGAGTTCGGTCAGGTCGTACAGCTGGCGCCAGGTGAGGATGCGCTCGCCGTCAGGCTCGGCGCCCGGCAGGATCCGCGGGCGGGCGCCGGTGGCGATGAGGATGGCGTCGGCTTCGAGCGTGGTGTCGCCAGCCGTGATCGTGTGCGGGTCTTTGAGGCGGCCTTGTGCTGGGATGACGCGGACCTTCTCGGCCGTGAGGCGGGCCGCGATGTCCCTGGACTGGGCCCGGGCCAGGTCGGTGATCCTGTTGTACAGCCGGGCGGCGTTGACCGTGGCCAGGCCGCCGGTGGCGATGCCCAGGCCGTCGGACCGGTTCAGCAGGGTCATCGCATTGGAGGTCTCGATGAGTGACTTGGAGGGCACACAGTCGGTGAGCACGCAGGCACCGCCGATGCCGTCCGAGTCCACGACGGTGACGTCGGCGCCCAGCTGGGCCGCGACCAGTGCGGCCTCGTAACCGCCTGGCCCGCCCCCGAGGATGGCGATTTTCTGACGTGACAGGCTCACGGTTGGTCATTCTCTCCTGTTTCGGGTCGCAGTCGGATATCGGGCCCAAGACAATGCCCGGCAGCGGGCGACACGACACCGTACGCTTGCCCCCGTGGCACTGTACGCGGCCTACGGCAGCAACATGGACCCAGCACAGATGCTGCTGCGCTGCCCGCACTCGCCACAGCAGGGCACCGGCTGGCTGGAGGGCTGGCGGCTGACCTTCGGCGGGGAGGACATCGGCTGGGACGGCGCCATGGCCACGGTGGTCGAGGAGCCCGGATCCCGGGTGTTCGTGGTGCTGTACGAGGTGTACGAGAGCGACGTTGCCCAGCTGGACAACTGGGACGGCGTGACCCTCGGGTACTACCGCAAGGCCAAGGTGCGGGTGGAGACCCTGGACGGCAACGTGCTGGCCTGGCTGTACGTGCTCAACTTCTACGAGGGCGGGCTGCCGTCGGCGCGGAGCCTCGGGATCCTGGCCGATTCGGCGGAAAAGGCGGGCGCCCCGGCGGACTACGTCGCGACGCTGCGCGCCCTGCCCTGCGCCAAGCTCGGCGACTCCAACGGGGACGCGTACGGGTCCGAGCCGCCGCCCTGGGCGTAGGGCTTTTTGCTGCGTTTGCTTGCGGGTTAGAGCAGGCAGACGATCAGCAGGATGAGCGCCGGGACGAGAATCGCGGCCAGGGCTACGCGGTTCCAGGTGCTCTGGGGAGGTTCGGCCCAGCCGGGGGTGGGGGGTGCGGGGGTGCTGTGCGGGGCGATGGCGCCTTCGGGAGCGGGGGCGCCTTCGGGGGCGGGGGCGGATACGGCGCGGGCGGCGGTGGCGTGTTCACGCAGCAGGCGGGCGATGCGCTCGGCTTCGGCCTCGGGGGTAGCGTTCTGGGAGGCGGAGGACAGGCCGCGGGTGCCGTAGGTGGGGGCGCCGCCCAGATTGCCGCTGAGGCTGCCACTGAGACTGCCACTGAGGGAAAACGGCGAGCGGCGGGGGCTGGCGGCACGCCGGGCCTTGGCCTCGGCGCTGAGCTGGCGGCGGCGGGAGTAGTGCACGGCCCAGGAGCTGATGATCTTACGATGCTTCTTGGCGTCGGCGTCGGCGTCGGCGCCGTCGTCGGGGGGAGCGCCGGGTGGACCCCAGTCGCAGTGCACCCGGAGCAGGTCCACTAGGTCCACGTCGGAAATGGCAGGCCAGCTGATCCGGTGATCGCGCAGCGGGTTGCGGATGGTCACCCCGCCCCTGTCGGCGATGATCCGCGGCCGCTGGGCACAGGCGTAGATCACGCCGGTGGCCAGCAGCAAGATGGCGGCGGCTACCACGGACAGGTGGTCCCGGCCCTGGACCGCGATGTCGATCCAGTTCCCCACGGCGAACAGCAGCCAGACGACCCAGACGACCAGCGCGGTCGGCGACCGGAAGGTGTGCACTTCGGCCTCGCCGGTGCGCACGTCCCCGCCGCCCATATCAGGGGTGCCCCGCGGGCTGGTGCCGGGCTTTGCTGCCATGGCGATTAGCCTAATAGGGCGCCGGGGGTGCAACCAGCCGGGCGGATCAGGCGGTGGCTACGCCGGGGAGCTGCTGGCTGACCATGGGGCCGTCGTCCCACAGGGCGGTGATGGCGGTGGCCGCCATCACGCGGATCCCGACCCCGATGGCGCGCTCGTCCACGTCGAACGTGGCCTGGTGCAGGTCTTGCGAGACCGTCGAGCCGGGCACCCGGGTGCCGAGCCGGGCCAGCGCGCCGGGCACCGACTCCAGGTACCAGGCGAAGTCCTCGCCGCCGAGGCTCTGCGGGGTCTGCACGGCCGAGCCGGCCCCCAGCACGTCCAGCGCCGCCGCCGAGATCATGGCCGCGCTGGCCTGGTCGTTGACCGTGGGCGGCACGAAGCGCTGGTAGTTGAGCTCGGCCCGCACCCCATAGGCGGCGGCGACCGAGTCGATCAGCTCCTTGAGCAGATCCGGGGCGCTGTGCCAGGCATCGTCGTCCAGGCAGCGTACGGTGCCCTCGATGATCCCCTCGTCCGGGATCACGTTGGCCACTGTCCCGCTGCTGACCCGGCCCCAGACCAGGCTGAGGCTAGCCCGCGGGTCCACCCGCCGGGACATCGCCGCCGGGACCTCGGTGAGGATCTTGCCGAGGGCGTAGACGAGATCGGCGGTCAGGTGCGGCCGGGCCGTGTGCCCGCCCGGGCCGGTCACCCGGATCTCGACCTTGTCGCAGGCGGCCGTGATCGCACCCGAGCGCACGCCGAGCTGGCCCGCGTCCAGCCGGGGGTCGCAGTGCAGCGCGAAGATCCGGCCAACCGAGGCGATACCGCCCGCGGCCATCACGTCGAGCGCGCCGCCGGCCGCCTCTTCCGCGGGCTGGAAGATAAGCCGGACCGGGCCGGGCAGCAGGCCCGCCTCGGCTTGCGCGGCCAGGAAGAGCCCGGTCCCGACCAGCACGGTGGTGTGCACGTCGTGGCCGCAGGCGTGGCAGATCCCGTCCACGGTGGAGCGGTAGGGCACATCCTTGAGGTCGTGCATGGGGAGCGCGTCCATATCGGCGCGGAGTGCCACGACAGGCCGTTCGGCATCAGGAACTTGCTCGGAGCCGATGTCGACGATGACACCGGTGCCCTTGGGCAAGATGGCCGGGCGCAGGCCGGCCGCGGCCAGCCGCAGCGCGACCCGGCGGGTGGTGCGGTGCTCGTTGAAGGCCAGCTCGGGATGGGCGTGCAGATCCCGGCGGAACTCGATCAGCTCGGCTTCGTGCCCGGCCAGGAACGCGTCCAGGTCCGCGAGCAGGTCAGTGCCGCCCATACCCACCATCCCCGTGCGTACAGAATCTGTCTTCCGCGAACTCGCTCACGAGGGAGTCCACCACGCTTGTCAGGTCCCCGGTGCGTGCGTAGACGGCTCGCTGGCGTTCGTATGAAGCTCCGTGCTCGAGCACCTCGGAGACGACCGAGAGCTCGTCGGCACAGCCTAGCCTTGAGGCTACCGGTTCCAGCTGGGCCAGGAGCTCGAAAAGCTCGTCCCGCAGCGGAACGGTCGTGCCGGCCTCGTCGGTGATCACGACCGCGTCCAGCCCGTACCTGGTGGCGCGCCACTTGTTGTCCCGGACCACCCAGGACGACGGGCACGGCAGCGTGTAGCCGCGGTCCAGCTGGGCGTCGAACAGCTGGACCAGGCACTGCGAGAGCGCGGCGACCATGCCGACCTCGCGGAGCGTCGGCACACCGTCAGACATCCGGATCTCCACGGTGCCGAAGTCCGGGTGCGGCCTGATGTCCCACCAGACCTCCTTGATGCTCCGGATGGTCCCCGCCCGGAGCAGGGTTTCCATATAGTCCTCGAATTGTTTCCAGTCAGTTAGCCGGTGCGGAGGCCCTGCCGTTGGCAGCGCACCGAATGTCACCGACCTGCTGGAGGCAAGCCCGGTGTCGTACCCGCACCAGAATGGGCTCGATGCGGTAATGGCGAGAAAGTGCGGAAGATAAGTGGCGAGCGCATTGACGATCGGAATCGCCTTGCTGCCGTCACGAATCCCTACATGGACATGCACGCCGAAGGTCTGAATCCGGCGGGCAAGCCACTGCATTTGCTCGACAAGCTCCGCATAGCGCTGGATAGGCGCCATCGTCGCATCTCGCCAGTCACTCACCGGGTGAGTTCCGGCGCACGCTAGCAGGATACCGTGCTCGTCCGTCAGCCGCTGGAGTTCGGTAATCGTCGCGGTCAGGTCGTCTTTGGCTTCGGAGACCGTGCTGCAAATGCCGGTCACCAGCTCCAGAGTGGACTGCATAAGCTCGTGCCGGATCCGCGGATGCTCACCGGATTCGCTCGTCACGGGGAGCTCGCCGAGCAGCTTGCCGGCCTCCTGCCGGAGCAGCTTGGTCTCGGCGTCGATGAGCTGGACCTCCCATTCGACGCCGAGCGTCGCGCCGCGAGAAGGATTCCACTCGATAGCCATGCCCAGGCCTCCGTGCTCAGTGCTTGCTGGTCGCGCTTGCTGGTCGCGCTTGCTGGTTGCGCTTGCTGGTTCGGTTAAAGGCGTCAGATATCGCTGGGCTGATACTCGCCCCAGACCTCCCGCAGCGCGTCGCACACCTCGCCCAGGGTCGCGTCGGCCCGCAGCGCATCGCGCAGCGGGTAGAGCACGTTGTCGCTGCCGCCGGCGGCCTTCTTGATCGCGTCCAGGGCGCGGGCCACCGGTTTGGCGTCACGCTGGTCACGCAGCTTGGCCAGGCGGGCGGCCTGCGTGGCCTCGAGGGCCGGGTCCTGCCGCAGCGGCTGGTAGGGCTCCTCGCCGGCGGTGACGTACTTGTTCACACCGACGATCACCCGCTCGCCCGTGTCGATCTCGCGGGCGACGGTGTAGGCGGCGTTCTCGATCTCGGACTTCTGGAAGCCCCGCTCGATGGCCGCGGCCGCCCCGCCCATCTCCTCAACCTGATCCATCAGCTGGACCGCGGCCGCCTCGATCTCATCCGTCATGGACTCGATGGCGTAGGAGCCCGCGAACGGGTCCACAGTGGCGGTCAGGTCCGACTCATTGGCGATGACCTGCTGAGTCCGGATGGCCAGCCGGGCCGCCTTCGCGCTGGGCAGCGCCAGCGCCTCGTCGAAGGAGTTCGTGTGCAGGGACTGGGTCCCGCCCAGCACCGCGGCCAGGGCCTGCAGGCTGACCCGGATCAGGTTGACCTCCGGCTGCTGCGCGGTGAGCTGCACGCCGGCCGTCTGGGTGTGGAAGCGCAGCATCTGCGAGCGCGGGTCGGCCGCCTTGAACTCTTCTTTCATGATCCGGGCCCACAGCCGCCGGGCCGCGCGGAACTTGGCCACCTCTTCCAGAAGCGTGGTCCGGGCCACGAAGAAGAAGGACAGCCGGGGGGCGAACTCGTCGACAGCCATGCCCGCGGCCAGCGCCGCCCGGACGTACTCCTTGGCGTTGGCCAGCGTGAACGCGATCTCCTGGACTGGCGTGGCGCCCGCCTCGGCCATGTGGTAGCCGGAGATGGAGATCGTGTTCCACCGGGGGAGTTCGGCCCGGCAGTAGGCGAAGGTGTCCGCGACCAGACGCAGGGAGGGCCGCGGCGGGTAGATGTAGGTCCCGCGGGCGATGTACTCCTTGAGCACGTCGTTCTGGATGGTCCCGGTCAGCTGGTCCGGCCGGGCTCCCTGCTCCTCCCCCACGGTCTGGTACATCAGCAGCAGCACGGCGGCCGGGGCGTTGATCGTCATCGAGGTGGAGACCTCGGCCAGCGGGATCCCGTCGAACAGGGTGCGCATGTCGTCCACGCAGTCGATGGCCACGCCGACCTTGCCGACCTCGCCGTGGGCGACCGTGGCGTCGGAGTCGTAGCCCATCTGGGTGGGCAGGTCGAAGGCCACCGACAGGCCGGTGCTGCCCGCGTCGATCAGCTCGTGGTAACGCCGGTTGGACTCCGTGGCCGTGGCGAAACCCGCGTACTGCCGCATCGTCCACGGCCGGTCGACATACATCCGTGGATACACACCGCGAGTGAACGGGTACTCGCCCGGCCTGCCTAGCTGCTGCTCGGGCCGGAAATCCGTAAGCTGGCTGTCGTCGTAGACGGGATCGACGGGAAGCCCTGATTCGGACATGCGCTCCATATGCCCAGATTACTTTGACCGGCTGGCGTCCCCATGATCGGAGACGTCCCATGATCGGAACGGGAGCCTGATGCGGTACCGGTTTGGCCTGCGGGCCGCCTTGGGCACAGCCGGGGCCGTCCTCATGGTGGGCGCGGCCGCGGCGCCTGCGGTGGCATCGGCTGGCTCGCTCGGGTCGGCTGGCTCGCTCGGGTCGGCTGGCTCGCTCGGGTCCGCTGGCTCGCTTGGGTCGGCTGGAGCGGCGCCGGTTGGCGGGGCCCGGCTGGGCGGACGGGGCGTGCTGGTCAGCTACCCGTCGCGCAAGGTGCCGAAGCTGCCCAAGGTGAACGCCTCGGCCTTCGTCATCGCCGACGCCGGCACCGGCCAGGTGCTGGCGGCCAAGGACCCGCACGGCTGGTTCCGCCCGGCCAGCACGCTCAAGGTGCTCACCGCCATCACGCTGATCCCGGCGCTCAACCCGTCCGCCACCGTGGTGGCGACCAAGCAGGAGGCGAACGTCACCCCGAACGTGGTGGGCCTGCTGCCCGGGCACCCCTACAAGATCTCGGATCTGTTCACCGCGCTGCTGACCATCTCGGCCAACGACGCCGCGATGGCGCTGGCCTCGGCCACAGGGTCGCTGGGCCAGGGCATGGCGATGATCAACGCGGAGGCGCACCACCTGCAGGCCGACGACACCGTGGCCAAGGACCCCAACGGGCTCGATGCCCCCGGGCAGCGCACCTCCGCCTACGACCTGGCCCTGTTCGCCCGGCAGGCGCTGGCGTTGCCGGCGTTCCTGAAGTACGACCAGACGATCTCAGCACGATTCGGGGTCAGCAAGAAGAAGACCGAGACGCTGTACAACCAGAACTCGCTGCTCACCTCCTACAAGGGCGCTATCGGCGGGAAGATCGGCTGGACCAGCGCGGCCGGCGCCACCTACGTCGGGATGGCCCGGCGCAACGGGGTCACCCTCATCGTGACCCTCCTGCACTGCCCCGCGCTGACCGAGGTCGACGCGGCCAAAAGCTTGCTGAACTGGGGTTTCTCTGTGGACGGCAAGGTCAAGCCGGTGGGCACTCTGGTCCGGGCGCTGCCGTCGTCCGTCTCAGCGACGCCCTCGCCTTCGGCCACGTCGTCGCCTTCGCTGGCACCTTCGGCCGGCACTGCCCGGGCGGGCACTGGCCGGACGGGTTCCGGTCAGGCGGGCACCGGTCAGGAGGGCAGCGGTCAAGGGGTCAGCGGGGATCAGGCTTCCGGGACGCGGCACCACGCCGGCAGCGGCGGGGCGTCCGTGCTGGCCGCGACTGGGTTCAGCGTGCTGGTGCTGGTCACGGTGGTGGCCGGGCTGGCGTACAGCAGGCGGCAGCAGGTCGCGGCGAGGTATCCGCGCGGGCAGGCGTAACGGTCTGGGCCAGCCGGCTGATTGGCGGCGGGCGCCGCTCAGACGGTGATCTCGGGTCTGGATCCAGAGTTGCGCGCTGAGCAGTAACGTTTCCGGAACGGTCCGGGCGTACCGTGGCGTTCTGTGGGGAAGGCGCAGGCCACAGGTACGCAGGCACCGGAGATGACAGATGTCACGGGCCGCCGCGTCCGGCTGGCGTCACCGACGACCGCGCTGGTCCTCGGCGGCCTGGTGCTGGCATTGATAATCGCCGATGTCCCCCTGGCGGGCCTCGCGCGCCAGAGCCTGAACGCCAGCGGCGGCTCGCTGCCGGTATGGATATCGGCTCCCTTCGCGGTGGTGGGCTTCGTGCTGGCCTGGCGCAAGCCGGGCAACCCGCTCGGCTGGATCATCCTGGGTACAGCGGTTTTCCTCGCACTCAGCGAGGATGCCAGTTACTACACGGTGGCTGACTACCGGCTCCGGCATGGCGGGCTGCCGCTGGGCTGGGTGGCGTTGCTCGCGCAGCCCGGCTGGGCGCCCGCGATCGTGTTGTTCGGGCTGGCTGTCCTGCTCTTCCCCGACGGCAGGCCGCCGTCGCCGCGGCTGCAGTGGATGGTATGGGTCTATGCCGCGATGGCCCTGCTGTGGATAGCCAGCGCCGCCGCTCTCACCTTGGGCGCCATCATCGGCCACCACACGCAGGTGGATTCCGCCGGAAACCTGCTGCTGCTTGACGATGGCATCCAGGCCCCCTTGTGGTGGAAACTACTGTCGAACCTGTTCTTCGTGCTGGGGACGGCCGGCTGGCTGGTGTCGCTGGCTGCCCAGGCACTCAGTTACCGGGGCTCGACCGGGGAACGGCGCCAGCAGCTGAAATGGCTGATGTGCGGATCGGCTGTCGCCTTGATTAGCATCCTGGTCGGTTTCACCGGCTTGTACGGTACGACCGGGAGCGTCTTTGTCTTCGGGTTCCTCGCGCTCCCGCTGAGCATCGGGGTGGCCGTCCTGAGGTACGGCTTGTTCGACATCGACCGGATCATCTCCCGGACGCTGGCCTACGCCATCCTCACAGGCTTGCTGGTGGGGGTCTATGCCGGGATCGTGCTGCTGTCCACCGACGTGCTGTCGCTTACCTCGTCGGCGGCGGTGGCGGCCTCGACGCTGGCCGCGGCGGCGCTGTTCAATCCGCTGCGACGGCGGGTACAGCGGGTGGTGGACCGGCGGTTCAACCGGGCCCGGTATGACGGCGAACAGACCGTGGCTGCGTTCGCGGTCCGCTTGAAGGACGCCGTGGACCTGGACTCGGTCCGAGATGACCTGGCCGGTGTGGTGCAGCATGCCCTGGAGCCCGCTCACGTATCGGTGTGGATCAGCCAGCGCGACTGAGGCTAGCTTTCACCGGCTCTGCCGTCACCGTCAGGTCCGCGCCGGGCGCGGCACTGCCACGCCGGGGGTGCAGCGCCATGGCACTAGGGCCACGGCACTGGGCAGCAGATGTCAGTGGCCGGGTCTAGCGTTTGGACATGGTGTTCTGGCAGTTGACCATCGACGCGAATGACCCTGCTGTGCTGGCGCGATTTTGGGCGCAAGCGCTGGGCTACCAGCCGGCACCGCCGACGGAGCCAGCGACGACCTGGCACGCGCTGTACCACGCCCGGCTGGGAGAGGATGCGGCCTTCGACGACCGGCTCTTCGACCCGGCCGGGCTGCGTCCGCCGATCTGGTTTCAGCAGGTGCCGGAGGCGAAAGCCGGGAAGAACCGGCTCCATCTCGACCTCTACCCCACTGGCCGCGATAACGCGCTGCCCATGGAGCGGCGGATCGAGATCGTCGAGGCGAAGGCTGCCGAACTGATCAGGCTGGGTGCCAGCGTGGAGCGCCGAGCCCGGCACGACGACCCGAAGGACCCGATCTACTTCGTTGTCATGCACGACCCGGAAGGCAACGAGTTCTGCGTCGGCTGAAACTCACCGCGGATGCGGCATTAACTGATGGCCCGGAGCAGGCCGACGCGGTCGCGGGCCTGGGCCATGGTCTGCCCGGCTACCGCGCGGGCCCGGGCGGCGCCGTGCGCCAGTACCCGGTCCAGCCCGTCTTCGTCGGCCAGGATCGCCTCGGTCTTCTCCCTGATCGGGGCGAACGTGCCCACCGCCACCTCGGCCAGGTCCTTCTTGAACCCGCCGTAACCGCTGCCGGCGTACTTGGCCTCCAGGGTGGCGACCGGCTCGCCGGACAGCGCCGAGTAGATCCGCAGCAGGTTGGTCACGCCGGGCTTGGCCTCGGGATCGACCCGGACCTCGGACCCGGTGTCGGTCACCGCGCGGGCGATCTTCTTGCGGATCACCGCCGGGTCGTCCAGCACGTCGATGATTCCCTGCGGGGACGAGGACGACTTGCTCATCTTGGCCGTGGGGTCTTGCAGGTCGTAGATCTTGGCCACCTCGGCCAGGATGTAGGGCTGCGGCGGCACGAAGGTCTGGCCGTACCGGTGGTTGAACCGCTGGGCCAGCGTGCGGCTGAGCTCCAGGTGCTGCCGCTGGTCCTCCCCCACCGGGACCTGATCGGCCTGGTAGAGCAGGATGTCGGCGGCCTGCAGGATCGGGTACGTGAACAGGCCGACCGAGGCCTGGTCCTGCCCCTCCTTGGCCGACTTGTCCTTGAACTGGATCATCCGGCTGGCCTCCCCGAATCCGGTCAGGCAGCCGAGGATCCAGGCCAGTTCGGTGTGCTCGGGCACGTGGCTCTGCACGAACAGCGTGCACCGGTCAGGGTCCAGCCCGGCCCCGAGCAGCTGCGCGGCGGCGACCCGGGTCCTCCTGGACAGCAGGGCGGGATCCTGCGGGACCGTGATGGCGTGCAGGTCCACCACGCAGTAGAACGCGTCGTAGCTGTCCTGCAGGGCAACCCACTGCCGGAGCGCACCGAGGTAGTTACCGAGGTGGAAAGAGTCGGCGGTGGGCTGGATGCCGGAAAGGACGCGGAGCCTGGACATGGCCTGGAGTCTAGCGGCGGCCGCCGGGCAGCCCGGAATCGGCGACGACCACCTCGACCCGCTGGAATTCCTTCAGGTCGGAGTAGCCCGCCGTGGCCATGGTGCGGCGCAGCGCGCCCATCAGGTTCATCGAGCCGTCGGGAACGGTGGACGGGCCGTGCACGATCTGCTCCAGGGTGCCGATCGTGCCGACGCGTACCCGGGCGCCCCGGGGCAGCTCGGTGTGGTTGGCCTCGCTGCCCCAGTGGTAGCCGCGGCCGGGAGCCTCCGCGGCCCGGGCCAGCGGCGAGCCCACCATGACCGCGTCGGCGCCGATGGCCAGGGCCTTGGCGATGTCGCCGCTGCTGGTCATCGACCCGTCGGCGATCACGTGCACGTAGCGGCCGCCGGACTCGTCCAGGTAGTCCCGGCGGGCCGCGGCCACGTCGGCGATAGCGGTGGCCATCGGGACGGCCACGCCGAGCACGGTCACCGTGGTGTGGCCGGACCCGCCGCCGAAGCCGACCAGGACCCCGGCCGCGCCGGTGCGCATCAGGTGCAGCGCCGCGGTGTAGGTGGCGCAGCCGCCGACCACCACCGGGACGTCGAGCTCGTAGATGAACTGCTTGAGGTTCAGCGGCTCGGCCCGGCCGGAGACGTGCTCGGCCGACACCGTCGTGCCGCGGATCACGAAGATGTCCGCACCCGCGTCCACCACCGCCTTGGCGTAGCGCGCGGTCCGCTGCGGCGACAGGCTGGCCGCGGTGGTCACCCCGGCCCGGGCGATCTCCTCGATCCGCCGGCCGATGAGGTCTTCGGAGATCGGTTCGGCATACATCGCCTGCAGCCGCCGGGTGGCGGCCTGCTCGTCCAGCTCGGTCACCTCGGCCAGCAGCGGCTCGGGGTTCTCGTACCGGGTCCACAGGCCTTCCAGGTCGAGCACGCCCAGCCCGCCGAGCTTGCCGATCCGGATGGCGGTGGCCGGGGAGACCACGCTGTCCATCGGGCACGCCATCAGCGGCAGCTCGAACCGGTAGGCGTCGATCTGCCAGGCGATCGACACCTCCTCGGGGTCGCGCGTCCGGCGGGCGGGCACGATGCCGATCTCGTTGAGCGAGTAGGCCCGGCGCCCGGTCTTGCCGCGGCCGATCTCCACGTCAGTCACGGCCGGTTCCCGTCCCGGCCGGCGCGGCCGCCATAGTTGGGCGCCTCGACGGTCATATGGACGTCGTGCGGGTGGCTTTCGGTCAGGCCGGCCGCGGTGATCTGGATGAACCGCGCTTCCTGCAGGTCGGAGACGGTGCGCGCGCCGCAGTAGCCCATGGCCGCGCGCAGCCCGCCGACCAGCTGGCCGGCCACGGCCGACAGCGGCCCGCGGTAGGGCACCTGGCCCTCGATGCCCTCGGGCACCAGCTTGTCCTCGCGCAAGACGTCGTCCTGGAAGTAGCGGTCCTTGGAGTAGGACTGGCCCCGCTCCCGGTTGCGCATGGCACCGAGGGAGCCCATGCCCCGGTAGAGCTTGTACTGCTTGCCGTTGATGAAGACCATCTCGCCGGGACTCTCCTCGCAGCCGGCCAGCAGGCTGCCCAGCATCACCGTGTCGGCACCGGCCGCGATGGCCTTGGCGATGTCGCCGGAGTACTGCAGGCCGCCGTCGCCGATCACCGGTACCCCGGCCGGGCGGGCCGCCTTGGCCGCCTCGTAGATCGCCGTCACCTGCGGGACGCCTACCCCCGCTACCACCCGGGTGGTGCAGATGGAGCCCGGGCCGACGCCGACCTTGACGCCGTCCGCGCCCGCGTCGATCAGGGCCTGCGCGCCCGCCTGGGTGGCGACGTTGCCGCCGATCACCTCGATGTCCGAGTTGGCCTTGATCTGGCCGATCATGTTCAGCACGGCCTGCGCGTGCCCGTGCGCGGTGTCCACGACCAGGAAGTCGACCCCCGCCTCGGCGAGCGCCTGGGCCCGCCGCTTGGCGTCCTCACCCACGCCCACCGCGGCGCCCACCACCAGGCGGCCGGCCGGGTCTTTGGTGGCGAGCGGGAACTTCTCGCTCTTGGTGAAGTCCTTCACCGTGATCAGGCCCTTGAGACGGCCGCTCTCGTCGACGAGCGGCAGCTTCTCGACCTTGTGCTCGCGCAGCAGCCGCAGCGCTTCCTCCTGGTTCACGCCTACCGGCGCGGTGACCAGGGGCATCGGCGTCATGACCTCGGCGACCCGGCGGGAGTGATCGGTCTCGAACCTGGTGTCGCGGTTGGTGACGATGCCGACCAGCACCCCGTCCGGGCTGGTCACCGGGACGCCGGAGATCCGGTACCGGCCGCACAGCCCGTCCACGTCGGCGATGGTGGCGTCCGGCCCGCAGGTCACCGGGTCGGTGATCATGCCAGCCTCGGACCGCTTGACCATGTCGACCTGCTGGGCCTGCTCCTCCACGGACAGGTTGCGGTGCAGCACGCCGACGCCGCCCTGGCGGGCCATGGCGATCGCCATCCTAGCCTCGGTCACCGTGTCCATCGACGCGGACACCAGCGGGATCCGCACCCGGTAGCGGCGCGTGATCCGGGTGGTGGTATCCGCCTCGCTGGGCAGCACCGTGGAGTGGGCAGGCAGCAGGAGCACATCGTCGAAGGTCAGCCCGACGGGCGCGAACTTGTCCGCGGGAAGTTCGGTCCCTCCGGGAGAGGACTGTTCCGGACGTACTTGATCGGTCATGGCACCTTCACCGGAAGTGGCAGCAGCGGGGATCTTCCCATCCTATTGAGACTCACTACTGCCTGCCTCGCAGTGCCCCCAGGTCGCCCTGCTTGCCCCGGCTTGTCCGCGCGAAATCGGCCGGCTGGTGGTTGGCTGGGTGGTATTGGGCTGGGGCGGTATTGGGCTGGATGGTGTTTTGCCGGATGGCGTTTTCCTGGGTGGCGGCCAGGGCGCGGAGCCGGGCCAGGGCGCGGTGCTGGGCGACGCGGACCGCGCCCGCCGACATGTCGAGCACGTACCCGGTGTCCTCGGCGGACAGGCCCCCGACGACCCGGAGCAGGAGCAGCCGGCGCTGGCTGTCGGGCAGGGTGGCCAGCAAGATCCGGGCCAGCCGGGCGTCGACCCCGGCGACCACGGTCTCCTCGGGGCCCAGACAGCGGTCGGGCAGGTCGGGCAATACCGGCACCGGCAGCGGCGAGCGCGCGGCACCGCGGACCGCGTCGGCGACCTTGTGCGCGGCGATGCCGAACACGAAGGCGGTGAACGGCCGCCCCAGGTCCTGATAGGACGGCAGCGCCGACAGCAGGGCCAGGCAGACCTCCTGCGCCACGTCGTCCTCGTCCTGGCTCCCGGTCCGGGCCAGCCGGGCCCGGACGTACCTGACGATGGCTGGACGCAGCTGGGCCAGCAGCGCCTCGATCGCGTCCTGACGTCCCTGCGCCGCCAGGGTGTGCAAGTCGGGGTCCTGATGGCCGGGCGATGCGTACTCCGGCAGGCGGGGGCGCGAGGGAGACGTTTCCGCTATGTCGTCCGTGTCGGGGGCGGGCTCGATATCGTCACTTATTGTCGTGGGGAACGTCAGTATTGTCACGCAGAGTTAATGCCCAACTGGCTGCCGTCGCTCCCCGCGACACGCCGGGTGCCGCGGCTACATTCTTATGGCCTCGGCGTTACCAGGAATGCGGCAAAAGCAATTCAGCCCCTGATACACATTCTTTTGCGCAGGGTTACTCATGACTCAGTTTTCCCGTAAATCACGCAAGCCCCGGGGATAACGGATTCGCAGGTGGATCAGGGGTTCCGTCGCGCCGCCTAACGCGGCGAATGCCGCCGCCATAGCGTCAGAACGACGCGAAAGCAGCATTTCAGGCCGTTATAAGGGGCCACCGGGGTTATGGGGGACGGACGGGCGGTTATGTGTGCGGGCTGAGGTGGCGGGTGCAGCGCGAAGGCCGGGTTCCCGCGGGAAGCGGGGACCCGGCCTTCGCGTATGTTCAGGCTGGTTAGGCCTTAGTGCGGGTGGCTGTGCCCGTGGCCAGCAGCGGCCGCGGCCTCGTCGCTCTCCTCCGGCTTCTCGACCACCAGGGTTTCGGTGGTCAGCAGCATGCCGGCGATGGAGGCGGCGTTCTGCACCGCGGACCTGGTCACCTTGACCGGGTCGATGACACCCTGGGCCATCAGGTCGCCGTACTCGCCCGTGGCCGCGTTGTAGCCGTGGTTGGCGGGCAGGGTGGCGATCTTGGCGACCACCACGGAGCCCTCCTGGCCGGCGTTCAGCGCGATCCAGCGGGCCGGCTCGGACAGGGAGCGCTCGACCACCCGGACACCGGTGGCCTCGTCACCCGTACGGCCGAGGTCACCCAGGTCCACACCTACGTGCACCAGGGCGGCGCCGCCGCCGGGGATGATGCCTTCCTCGATGGCCGCGCGAGTGGCGGAGATGGCGTCCTCAAGGCGGTGCTTCTTCTCCTTGAGCTCCACCTCGGTGGCGGCACCGACACGCAGGACGGAGACGCCGCCGGACAGCTTGGCCAGCCGCTCCTGCAGCTTCTCCCGGTCCCAGTCGGAGTCGGTGTCGTCGATCTCGTTGCGGATCTGCCTGATCCGGTCCTCGATCGCCGCCTTGTCGCCGGCCCCGTCCACGATCGTGGTGTCATCCTTGGTGACGACGATGCGGCGGGCGCGGCCCAGGTCATCCAGGCTGACCGACTCCAGCTTCATGCCGAGCTCGTCGGTAATCACAGTGCCACCGGTCAAGGTGGCGATGTCGGCGAGCATGGCCTTGCGGCGGTCACCGAATCCGGGGGCCTTCACAGCGGCCACGTTGAGCAGGCCGCGGATCTTGTTGACCACGATGGTGGCCAGCGCCTCGCCCTCGATGTCCTCGGCGATCACCAGCAGCGGCCTCTTCACCTGCGCGATCTTCTCGAGCAGCGGAAGGAAGTCGGCCATCGAGGAGATCTTGGCCTGGTGCACCAGGACGTACGCGTCCTCGAGCACCGCCTCGAGACGCTCCGCGTCGGTGATGAAGTACGGCGAGATGT
>JBAPYC010000035.1:0-2154 GCA_049284535.1 Streptosporangiaceae bacterium | reverse complement strand
CGATTCGTCGGCCGCCTCCGGACCATGCCCTTACCTGCTGACCGCGTGACCTCATAAGAGCTCGCCCTCCACCCCGGAGCGGCCCCTCCCTGTCTTGACCGTACCCAGCAGACCGGTAGAAGCAATTCATCGCAGACCCCGGAAATGACCCGTCACGCCAATCAGGAAAGGCCTTGACATGACATAGGAGCATCGATCTGGCTGCGGGATATTTCTACGGCGGTCACCCTACGTAGCTGGAGTTCCTCTTCTTTTCGATTCCTGTTGCGGTGGTAGATCACGATGACGCTTGGCGTTATAGGAACCGATCTGCCAACGGCGATACGTAAGAGCCGATGCTGGCTATGCTGCGGGGCCGTCTGAGCCGCCGGTTCAGCCCGGGAGTATCGGGGCGGGCAGAGGCATGAAGCTGGAGTGGTCAGCCGAATAGCTCGCGGAGCACGGCGGCTGATCTGGGGGATACGGGTTCATCTGGGTAGAAGTTCGCGCATATCTGAAGAGCCGTGTCGGCTGATTCCACTCCGACGATGCCGGCGAGCAGGCGAAGATCATCGATGTCACGCGTTCTGGCCGCGCGTGCCTTCATCGCGAAGATGTGACGTGGTGAGGCGGCCATGACGCGCAGCCCGGGATGATCGAATACGCGGCGCTTGTCAGCGTCTTCTTTGCCGGAGATGTAGGTGCTTGCCTGCTCGTTGAGCCACCAACGGGGAGTCCGAGGTCCGTCGCGACCCGCATGGCCTCTTCGTGGACGATTCCATGCGGCTTGAACATCGCATCGACATCGCGGGGTGACGCGGGCAGCGTCGTAGGCCAGGGCCATAGCGCGCCGCCCACAATGAATATGTCTGCCACGACGCCTCTGCGAACGAGGCGCTCACCCAGCGCGGTGAATGCCCGTTCAAGCTCTGCCCGGCCAAAGAGGATACTGTCGGCCTCGCTCACGCGGCCTCCAGGTCCCTGGCGGACAAGTAGACGCCATGCTTCCTAAATGCGGCTGGTGCCCAGACCAGTGCATCGGCGCGCTGGATTTCCAGTTCCGCCGGGAACCAAGGCTGCTGCAGGACTCTCATCTCAGCCCACTCAGGTGGGGCAAGATCGTGCTGGGCCGCCAGGTGCTCCGCTAGGGCCGCTAGCAGTGCGTCCCACCGCTCGTCACCGGTTGGCGGTGGCTCTTCCCGCAGCAAGGACGACTGAACGTCTTCCGGTTCCCACCGGTACTCCTCAAGGAACTCCCACACAAGTTTCCATCGCGTCTTGCTCTCGGCCGTCCGTAGCAGGCGGCTGGCCAGATCGACCAGGGTCATAGGGCGGTAGCCGGTCACCGGGTTCCTCCCTTACGTGCGAATACTTGGTCCGAGCATACGATGCGAGACCGGCCCGGCTCATGATCCGAACGTCCACGCAAGCGCGTACCCGTGTTCAGGCTCGTCGAAGGCGGATAGCTACTTCGACCTGAAAAAGCCGGCGGGCAGATGATGCAGGTTGCCTGGTGCTGGCCAGGGTGGGCGTCAGCTGGCCAGTGTGCTGATCTTGACCAGGTTGTGGGCCAGGATCCCGTATCCGGCCCAGGTCCTGGCGCCTTCGATGCCGTCCAGGCAGGTGCGGTCCCATCCATATTGCCGTTTGAGGGTGCTGATGCGGCCTTCGCAGCCGGTCCGCCACTTGATGGCCCGCCGGAACGCTGGCCGGCGCTCGGCGGCCTGGCGGGCCTTGCCGGGTTTGCCCTTACGCGGGATGACCACGTGGCGGACGCCGAGTGCACGCAGGTCGTCTTCGATGGATTTCTCGCCGTAGCTGCGGTCGGCGGTCACGGTCCAGGGCACTTTCCCTGCCCGTTTGATGACGCGTTCCATGGCCGGGGCGAGCTGCGGACCGTCGGCAGGGTTGCCCTGCTCCACGGCATAGTCAAGGATGACACCGTCGTCGTTGTCGGTGACCTGGGCCTTATACCCGAACTCGACGGGCTTGCCGAGCCGCCCCTTAGCAATCGGCCGGGCATCCGGCTCGTGCAGGCTGACTCGCCGGGTCGCCCCGCCCGGCATCGTGCCCGCGAGCCGCTGCCGGGCCTGCGCCGCAATCTGGCGGGTTGCTTCCAGCAGCCCGGCCAGGTCACTGACCGCGCGACGCAGCCGGCCGGCGGCGGGATCCCGG
>JBAPYC010000034.1:0-8488 GCA_049284535.1 Streptosporangiaceae bacterium | reverse complement strand
GCGCCGGCTCGCGTCTGCCATGGGTGCTCCAGGTAGGTCATGCCGGTGAGGATGCCAGCCGTACCTCGACCGCAGATCTCGCGTCTTTCTGCGGATGCTCTGAATCGGCGGCTCAGGACGAATCCGGGGCGCACGCCCGGCCCCCGGCGCTGCGCCCGCCGGCTAATTGGCCGGCCGCCGGCATACGCTGCGCATCTAACCGGTAAACTGTATGCAGTTACTGTCGCCTGGTGAGGGAAAGGCTGCCCATGTCTCGCGTCGTGCAGCTGCCTGACATCCGCAAGGTCGACCTGCCCGAAGCCCGGCAGGCCATCCCGAACGTCCACGCGTACCTGCGGGAATGCATCCTGGACGGCACCCTGTCGCCGGGCACCAAGCTATCCCAGGTGAGCCTGGCCGCGCAGCTCGGGATCAGCCGCACCCCGCTGCGCGAGGTGCTGCGGATGCTGCAGGAAGAGGGCCTGGTCGAGATCGAGCCGAACCAGCGCACCCGGGTGGCGGGCCTGGACCCGCAGGAACTGGACGACGTGTACGCCAGCCGGATCCTGCTCGAGACGCTGGCGCTGTCCATGACCATCGGGCACTTCGGGACCCAGGCCCGGGCCGAGGCCAGGAAGCTGCTGACCGCGATGCGGCAGGCGGCCAAGACCGGTGACTTCGGCGCCTGGTTCGCCGCACACGCCGAGTACCACCGGATCTGCAGCGCCGCGGCCGGTGAGTCGCTGCAGCGGCAGCTGCAGGCCTTCGCCGACCGGACCACCCGCTACATCCGCATCTACCAGCTGTCCGAACCCAACAGCTGGCAGGCGGCGGGCGACGTCGAGCACGCCGCCATCCTGGAAGCGCTGATCGCGGGCGACGAGCAGGGCGCGCTGACCGAGATGGCCCACCACCTGGAGCGGACGGCGCTGCGGGTGCTGGCCGACTGCGCGCCGGAGTACCAGCCGGTGGCGGTGCCGCACGCGGTGGCGCTGATCGACCGGGACGGGCCCGCGCCGTTGCGCCTGACCGGAGCCTGAACCCGGCTAGGCGCACGTCCAGCCTGCGCCTAGGGCGGCCTCGTACGGCAGCCCGCCATCGCTAGCTGACCAGTGTCACGAGCAGAGGTATCTGGCCACGCTGCGGTGGCGCCATTTGCGCACGCTTCGGCCCGCTTGATGACCTGCGGCACCCGCGGCGGTCCCAGGCACGTCCGGGCGATCCGCGCTGCAGAAGCAGGGTGCTGCCCACCTACAGACTCGCTGATCTCGGCCGCGCGGCCGTCACCCGGCACGCGCTGAACCCGGCCGGCATGGCGTTCCTGGCCGCCTGGACGCTGCTTTTCGGCGCGATCGCCGCCTGGCGTTACTATGCCGACCAGTTGCGTCCCATCGGATGATGCCAGCGGGCCCGCTCGCCCACACGTGCCGTTCAGCCAGGTGCGCCAGGGGCGATAGCGACTAGACCTGGGCAAACGTCCCATTGAAGCATTTTTGAAACACCCCGGTCGCAGGCTGGCCGCATGAACCCCTCTCCACGAACGGATGGTGCGGCATGGCGGAAACCTCCGCGTTCACGGCTTCGCTCGGCCACAACGGCCTGATCGACATCTTCGCCATCGGCGAACCTGGGAACGACAGCAACGGCACCGCGGTGTTCCTCGCCCAGGCTGCGCCCGGCCAGGAGTGGCCGCCCTGGGACGACCTGGGTAAGCCGGGGGTGGGGGCCATCGATGTGCAGAGCATCACCGGCCCCGACGGCTACGGGCACCTGCTGGCCCGCTCCGGCGATTATCACCTGTGGGTCAAGCTGCGTGACGATAAAGACGACTGGTCCTTCTGGACCGACCTAGGCGTCCCGCCGCCCGCGGCCCAGGACGACCCGATGGTGTTCGGCTGGATGTCCGGCGCCACCAACCGCAGTGACGGCACCATCGACGTGGTCGGCTTTGCCGACAGCACCCGGCACGGGGCGGGCATGTTCATCCGGACACAGCTCAATCCCGCGATCCCCTTTGATGACTGGACGGCCCTGCCGGAGAATGATTCCGCCGACGGCCCCATTGCCTGCATCGCCGACGACCGCCGCGGGCTGGACATCGTTACGCGGGTCAACAACGTCACTCTCGCCGGTGAGGGGGTGCAGTCCGGGCTGTGCCACCTGCGGCGCCGCCCGGACTTCACCTGGACCGACTGGGAGATGCTCGATCCCGTGAGCGGAGGATTCAACCAGCTCATCACGCCGGTGCTGGCCTACGGCGGCGGCGGTGAGGACCTGAACCTGTTCGCGGTGGCTGCGGACAACACCGTCTGGCATAGCGTCGCGACAGCGGACGGGTGGTCGCCATGGCTCTTGCTGGAGGACCCGGGCGCGCCGGTCACCGGCATCTCCGCCGTCGAGGACGCGGCCGGCCAGCTCAACCTGTTCGCACTCCGCCAGGACGACGTCCTGACCCTGCGCCGCCAGCAGGGCCAGGCCGGCGCGTGGTGGCCATGGACTGGCGTGCCCACCGCTGCCGATCTGATCGACAGCTACGAGGTCATCCTCGACGCCGAGGGCTGCCTGAACCTCCTCGTGGCCCGGCCGGGCAACCAGGGCATCGACACCTTCCGGCAGCAGGGGCCGGGCGGCGCGTTCGTGCCGGGGGCGCCGCTCCCCGTGCTGCCGCCGGCAGAACGGACTCCTGAAAGAACGGCAGGCTGAGACACCGCTGGACTATCAGGAGTGCACTCAGCTCACACGGCAAACAGGCGATCATGCAAGTGCCCGCGACCCAGCCGTAACGGGTTAATGCCGGCGGTGCGGTGATCTCCGGGAGCCGTTCGCGCCAGCGTGGCGTGCAGTCCAGCTTCGAGAACACCGTTCCGCCGGCGATCGTGCTGCTTGCCGCAGGCCGCGCCTTGACAGCGATCATCATCTCTGTATCTTTGTCTTATGGATATAGATAAAGGGACTAGCTCGAGAGCAGGCGGCGCTGCTAGCGCCTCACCGCCGGGCGCTGGCGGCGGGGATGGGAGCACCGCCCCATCCGGGCAGGCCGCGGGCGCGTCGCCGATCGAGTTCCGGCTCGACCCGGCCTCCGGAGTGCCGACCTACCTGCAGCTGGTCCATCAGGTCGAGCACGCGCTGCGGCTGGGCTATCTCAAGCCGGGCGACCAGCTGCCGAAGGTCAGGGATGTGGTTGCCTTGCTGGCGATCAACCCGAACACGGTGCTGAAGGCCTACAAGGAGCTGGAGACCAAGGGCCTGACGGCAGGGCGGCCAGGCCAGGGCACGTTCATCAAGGCCACGCTGAGCCAGGTCGCCCTCCCCGAGCTCGCCGGGCTGCGCAAGGCACTGCTCGGCTGGCTGGCCGCCGCCGGCACGGCGGGACTTGACGAGGACGGGATGGTCGCGCTGTTCGCCAGCGCGCTGCGGGATTTCCATGAGCGCCGCGCCGGCCAGCCTGACCGCGGCGAAACGGCGAGCGGCGAAACGGAGGGCGCCGCATGAGCGTCATCGAGACCAGCGGCCTGGGCAAGCGGTACGGCAGCACGTGGGCGCTGCGCGAGTGCTCGCTGGCGGTCCCCGCCGGGCACGTGACCGCGCTGGCCGGCCCGAACGGCGCCGGCAAGACCACGCTGCTGAACCTGGCGGTCGGCCTGGCAGAACCGAGCGCGGGCACCGTCACCGTGCTCGGAGGCCTGGCCGCGGGATCCCCGGCCGCGCTGGACGGCATCGCGTTCGTTGCCCAGGACACGCCGCTGTACAAGAACCTGGCGGCCGCCGACATGCTGCACCTGACCCGCAACCTGAACCGGCGTTTCGACCAGCCCTACGCCAAGGCCCGGCTGGGCGAGCTCGGCATCCCGCTGAACCGCAGGGCCGGCAAGCTGTCCGGCGGCCAGCAGGCGCAGCTCGCGCTGACCCTGGCGCTGGCCCGCCGGCCGCGGCTGCTGGTGCTGGATGAGCCGGTGGCGATGCTCGACCCGCTCGCCCGGCATGACTTCATGGCCCTTGTGCTGACGGCGGCGGCCGACGACGGGGTGTCGGTGCTGCTGTCCTCGCACGTGCTGCCCGAGCTGGAGCGGGTGGCCGACTACCTCATCCTGCTGTCGCGGGGCCGGGTCCAGGTGGCCGGGGAGGTCGACGACCTGATCGCCAGCCACCGCGTGCTGACCGGCCCCGCCGCCGAGGCCGACAGATATACCGAACGGCCGCTGGTGCATGCCCGCCGGGCCGGCGCCCAGGCCCACCTGCTGGTCCGGGCCACCGCGGACGATCCTGTCCCGCCGCGCTGGGAGGCGCACCCGGTCGGCCTGGAGGAACTCGCGATGGCCTACCTGCGCGAGCCCGGCGCCGGCGCCTTGCCCGGCCCGGCCCGCGGCCGGGCCCTGCCGCTTGGAACTGGCCACCCGGCGGAGGTGACGAAATGACCGCACTAACGATGCCCGGCCGTCCCGCGCACGACGCCCGCCTGCGGCCGGTGCCGTGGCGGCGGATGGCCTGGGTCACCTGGCGGCAGCACCGGGCCGCGCTCGGCGGCGTGGCCGCCTTCCTCGGCGCGTTCGCGGTGTACCTGTGGCTGACCGGCCTGCAGATGCACCACGCCGAAGCGGCCTACTGCCACCCGGCCAGCTCAATCGGCTGCGCCATAAACTTCACCGGTAAATACGGCGAGACCGCGATCATAGTCAGCATCGTCCTGCAGTCGGTGCCCGCGCTGATCGGGGCGTTCGCCGGGGCGCCGGTGCTGGCCCGGGAGCTGGAGACCGGCACCTTCCGGTACGCCTGGACCCAGGGCATCGGCCGGCTCCGCTGGACGGTCGGCAAGCTGGTGCCGCTGGCGGTCGCGGTGACAGCCCTGGCCGGGGTGTTCACCGTCCTGATTGCCTGGTACAACCAGCCGTGGGTCGCCGCGGGCTACGTGACCCCGTTCTCGGCCCGCGTGTTCGACCTGCTCGGGGTCTCGTTCGCCGCCTGGGCACTGGCCGCCTTCGCGATCGGCGTCCTGGCCGGGATGCTCATCCGCCGGGCCGTCCCCGCGATCGCCGCCACTCTTGCCGCCTACGCCGGGCTCGCCTTCGCCACCGCGCTGTGGCTGCGCGAGCATTACATCACACCGCTGGTCACCAGCAGCCCGAACCCGCCCGGCTCGGCGTGGGCCATCAGCGGGTGGTACACCAAGGGCGGCACGTTCGCGTTCGGCGACCATGGGACCGGGATAGTCGCCACCGCCAGGCAGCTCTGCGGTGGCCCCTGTACCGGGCCCGGGCCGCGCTCGGTCGAGCAGCTCCTCGCCCAGCACGGCTACACGCACTGGATCAGCTATCAGCCGGGCAGCCGGTTCTGGCCATTCCAGTGGATCGAGGGCGGCTGGCTGCTCGCGCTGTCGGTCCTGCTCATCGCCGCGACCGTCTGGCTGGTCCGCCGCCGGGCGGCCTGAACCCACCCGCCAGCCAGGGCACCGGGCATCCCACCCCAGGGACACATCGCAGACCAGTGATCACCCCGCACCAGCCGCCGCAGTATCAGACGCTCGCCTAGGCCATGAACGGCCGGACCACGCCCAGGAACTCGGCGGTCTTCTCGATCATGGTCCAGTGCCCGCAGTTGCCGAGCAGGTGCAGCCGGGCATCCGGGAGCAGGTCGACGAGCTGAGCCGAGGAGACTCGCCAGGGCACCACGCGGTCATCGCGCCCGTGCACGAGGAGCACCGGGGCGCTGATGGCGTTCAGTTCGGCGCCGGACAGGGCGAGGTCGTCGACCCAGCGCTGGCGAGGCTCGGGGAACATCGCCTGCCAGGAGTCCCTGACCAGCGGCGACAGGCTCGCCTGGTAGCGCATCTCGACCAGCTCGTCGGTGATGAGGCCGCGGTTGTACGCAAACAGGCCGATGACCTCGCGCATCTGCTCGGCACCGGGGGTGTAGCCCCAGACCGTGTTCAGCCCGGACGGCAGGGCCATGGCCACGCCCATCGAGCCCATGAGCACGATCCGGCGCACCGCGGCCGGGCGGGCGGCGGCGAGCGACAAGGCGACGGCGCCGCCCATCGAGTTGCCGATGACGTCGACGGTCCCGACGCCGAGCGCATCCAGCAGGGCCAGGGCATGCGCGGTCCAGGCGGCCCGGCCGTATGTGCGCTGCTCGCCGGTGGCGGTGCCGCCGAAGCCGAGCTGGTCGGGCGCGAGCACGCGGCGGTCCTCGCTCAGGCCGGGGATCACCGGCCGCCAGTTGGCGGTGCCGGTGACGCCGGGGCCTGAGCCGTGCAGGAGCAGTACCGGCGGCCCGGCGGCGTCGTTGCCGCCGGCCGGGTTCCCGGTGTCGATGAGCGCGGTCTTGACCCCGGCCACGTCGAGCTGGGCCGGCTCCGGCAGGCCGGCGCTCATGAGGCCGCCCGGCCGTTGGCGGCGTTCCCGACCACGGTGTCCGCTACCACAGGGGGCCGCGCCTGTGGCTGGGTGATGGGGCGGCTGGTGGGGCCGAGCCACATGTCGATGGACCCGAGCTCGCCCGGGTCGAACGTGCGCGGCACCCAGGCCGCGTCGTCGGTGATCCGGCGCACGCCGAAGGAGTACTCGTAGGTGAAGCCCTCCGGGCCGAGGAAGTACAGGAAGATCGCGGTGGACTGCGGGTGCCGGCCCGGCCCCATCTCGATCTCTACGTCGTGGTCAAGCAGGAAGTGCCAGTTCCTGAACAGGTCGTCGAGGGTCTCCACCTGGAAGTTCATGTGACATAGGCCTGGTCCGTCGCCCTTGAACACGGCGAGCTTGTGGTGCACCGGGTCGATCCGGATCAGGCAGGCGGCATCGCCGATCCAGTCCGACACCCGGGCGTTGAACCGGGTGTTCCAGAACCGGTAGGCCTCGTGCACGTCAGGGGCGTCCAGGCACAGGTGCCCGAACTCGGTGATCCCGGCGCCCCGGGTGAATGCCACCGGGCGGGAAATGCTCTCCTGCTGGGCGACCAGCTCGATCCGGTTGCCGAACGGGTCGTCGAAGCCGACGAACTCGCGGACCCGGCGCGACCTGGCTTCCTCAGGCGAGCCGCGCCGGACGGTCAGCCCGGCCCGCTCCAGCTCGGTCTCGGCGGCGGCCAGCGCGTCGGTATCGGCCACGGTGAAGCCGGAGGAGATGACCCCGGACGGTCCCTCGACCAGGGCCAGGCAGTGGTGCCGGTGATCGGCGCGCAGGTGGGCCACGCCCTGCTCGGTGGGCGCGGCCAGTTCCAGGCCGACGATCTCGGTGGCGAACCGGGTGGCGGCGTCCAGGTCCGCCGCCCCCGACCGGACGTAGGCGATATCGGTAAGCGTGATCATGATCTAGGCGAACACCGGGGCCAGGTCGATGTAGATCTGCCAGTTGCTGACCAGGTCGCCGTCGAAGACGAGGATGTCGGCGTTGGGCACGGTGACCGACTTGCCGTCCTGGCGGATGTACTCCACGTCGATCTTGGCGATGACGGTGTCGCCGGATTCGAAGGTGTCGAGGAAGTGGTGGTGCATGCCGCTGATGGTGCTGAAGAACCCGGTCACGGCCTCCTTCACCGCCGCCCGCCCGGTCAGCGGGTCGTTGTTGCCGAAGCGGAAGGTCACGTCGGGCGTGAGGTGGGCGACGAACTTGTCCGGGTCCAGGGTGTCAATGTCGGCGAAGATGGGGGCGACGTCGCGGCTCATGCTTCACTCCTTCTCAGATTGCGGCTCGTGATTGGCGAGGAAGGTCTCGGGGGGTGGCGTGCCCCACAGGTGCGGGGGGACATCCCAGTCGTTGGCCACCCAGCAGTCGTCGATCTGGTCGATGTCGGAGAACCACTCGATCCATGACCCCCACGGGTCGGGGTTGTAGTGGAAGAAGTTGGACCCGATGGTGTGCCGGCCCAGGCCCCAGCCGGCCTCGCGGCCCTTGGCCCGCATCCGGTCCGCGCCGATGGCGATGGCGTCTATCGAGGGGACCTCGAAGCTGGCGTGGTGGAAGCCGCGGTGGCTGCTGGCGATGAAGCCGAACACGTGGTGGTCCCCGGCCCCGGCGTTGAGGAAGGTGACCAGGCCGTGGATGGTATCGCTGACCCGCAGCCCGAGCACACCGGTGTAGAACTCGGTCATCCGCTCCGGCTGGGCGGTGAACAGCAGCGAGTGCCCGAGCCGCCGCGGCAGTACGTCACCGGTGGCCTGGGTCCACTGCGCGACGCCGATCCGCTGGTGGCTGGCGCCCATGTTGACCAGCACCTCGGCGACCGGCCGGGCCGGGGCGGGCGCCTCGTCGAGCAGCTGCACGGCGGTGCCGTCGGGGTCGCGGATCCACAGGCCGTCCTCGGTCGCCCCGGCGGGCGGCTCGATGACCGGGGTCCCGGCTCGTTCCAGGGCCTCGCGGACCGTGTCCGCCGACCCCGGCTGCAGCGTGAACGTGACGTGGTGCAGCCGCTTGGCCGGGGCCTGCACCAGCCGGACCTGTTCCTGCTCCCGGCCGGGGCACTTGGCCACCAGGGACCCGTCCTTCTCCCCCGTCTCCAGGCCGAAGTCCTGCAGGAAGCC
>JBAPYC010000033.1:0-6130 GCA_049284535.1 Streptosporangiaceae bacterium | reverse complement strand
CGGCCGCGGTGAAGCTCAGGCCGAGCAGCGGATCCAGCCAGTCTGCCCCGGCCGGGACGGCGATCCGGCCGTCGGCCGAGTACGGATAGCGTGACCTGGGCCGGTCCACCAGCACCACGTGCTCTCCCGACCACAAGGTGGCGAAACCGGCCGCCTCGGCCGCCATGGCCACCGCCCGGATGACCTCCGGATGGGCGCCGGTGCCGATGCCCAGCGCGTGCAGCCCGACCCGCATCTGTCCTCCCGCCCGGCCGCCTCCGTCAGGGCGCGCTGGCGGCACGTCCTTATCCTGCCAGGCGGCGGCCAGCCCGGCTGCGGGCTGCTCGCGCAGGCGAACTTCTTTTACCTTGGCCCGGGGGCACCGGCCGCTCGGTCACGGACCGCACGTAGGGTGGCACCAGCGGTCAGACGGACTGCCTCGAGGTATCCGGGCGGGCATAGTGATGGACGCAGGCGACGGGCCGCACGGCAAGTCGGGCGCGGCTGTCAGCCCGGCCATAACTGCCCCGGACGGAGTTCCCGCGGTGCCTGCGCCGACGGCCGGGGGCCGGGTGCGCCGTCCCGTCGATCTGCTCTTTGCCGTTTTGTCGCTTCTGGTCGTGGCCGTGGTGCTCGGGTCCATCTCGGCGCTGCCCCTGGGCAGCACCGAGGTGGCCGACGACGTGTCGGGCTGGCTGCTGCACATCCCGCGCTGGCTGGCGCTGGCGGCCGTGGTGGCCGCGGGGGTGGCCTGTTTTGTCCTGGCGGTGGTGGCGCTGGTCGTGCTGGCGCGCGGTCAGTGGCAGGACGTACGGAACGCGGTCGCCGCCGGGGTGGCTGGCGCCGCGGCGGCCCTCATCGCGTCGGCCATCTGGCGGGCCGAGCACGCGGCCGTGCAGCACGCCGTGCTGCACGGCAGCAATCCCTCGACGTTCGTGGTGGACGCCGCGCTCATCGCGTTTGTAGTGGGAACGGACCTGACGCGGCGGTCGCACTGGTCGCGCTGGTGGCCGCGTGCGGTCGCGGCGCAGTTGCTCGGCGGGCTGGCCGTCGGCACGCTCACCCCCTTCGCGGTGGTGATCGTCCTGTTCGGCGGGCTGTTCGTCGGGTGGACGGTGCGCTGGCTGCTCGGCGCGGCCTCGGTCCTTCCGGGCACAGCGGAGCTGGTGGGCTGGCTTACGAGCCAGGGTGTGGCCGTCCGCGACCTGTCGGCTGCCGATCCTCGCAACCGGGCCCAGCTGGCGGGGGTGCTGGCCGACGGCACTCGTGTACGCGTGCACCTGTCCGGCCGCGACACCAGGGGATCAGGCCTGGCCCGGCGGCTATGGGCGCTGATCCGCCTGCGGCCGGCGGTCGCGGGCCACGTCGCGCTCAGTTCCCGCTCCCGGCTCGAGCAGCTCGCCCTGGCCTGCGCCCTGGCGGAACGGGCCGGCGTGCCGAGCCCCGCCGCACTGCTGTTCGGTCAGATGCCCAGCGAGACGCTGGTGCTCGTCACGACCATCCCGCCCGGCCAGCCGGGCACGGAGGCGGCCAGCCCGGCCAGCGCCGCGTCCTTGTTCGCGTCGCTGCGCGGCCTGCACGACACCGGGATCGCCCACCACGACCTGCGGCCGGGCAACGTGATCATGTCCGGTGACAGTGCGGCCTTCTGCTCGCTCGAGGCGGCCGAGCCCGGCGCGAGCGAACTGGGCCGGCGGCTCGATGTGGTCCAGGCCCTGGCCACGCTGGCCGCGACCCTCGGGGCCGACGGTGCCGTCACCGCGCTGCGAGCCGGCTACGGGCCGGTGGATGAGAAGGCCGTCGCCGCCGTCCTGCAGCCGGTCGCCCTGGCCCCGTGGGGGTGGCGGGCCATGCGCGCCGCCCAGGCGTCGCTGACCGACATCAGGCATGAGCTTATCGGCGACGCCGCCGGCGACGCGGTGGCGACCACCCGGCTGGAACGGTTCCGCTGGCGTACCGTGATCAGCACCGTCGGCATCGCCGTCGCCGCCTACCTGCTCATCGGCCAGATCTCCGGCGTGAACGTACTCGGCACGGTGGGCCGGGCCAACCCGGGCTGGCTCGCCGTCGCGGTGCTTGCGTCGGCGCTGACCTACCTGGCCGCCGCCGAGAACCTCGCGGCGTTCGTGCCCAAGCGGCTGTCCATCTGGCGCGGCTTCAGCGTCCAGCTGTCCACCGCGTTCGTGGGCGTGGCCATGCCGCCGACCGTGGGCCACGTCGCCGTCAACGCTCGCTACCTGCACCGCGAGCAGGTGGACGAGGGCGACATCGCCGCCGCCGTCACGATGTCGCAAGTCGTGAACGTGGTCACCACGGTGCTCTTGCTGATCGTGCTTGGCGTGCTCACCGGTTCGGGTTTCAGCCGGTTCAAGATCGCGCCGGGCCTTGACGTACTCATCGGGCTCGAGGCCATCGCCGCCGTCATCGTCATCCTGCTGTCCCTGCCGCAGACCCGCAACAAGCTCATCGGCGCCGTGTGGCCGCACCTGCGCCAGCTATGGCCCCGGCTGCTGGACGCCCTCTCCCATCCGCGCAGGCTGGCCCTCAGCGCCGGCGCGAACCTGCTGCTGACCGCCGCCTACCTGGTCGCGTTCATGGCGGCGCTATGGTCAGTGGGCGCCCATCCGCCCATCCTGGCGGCCGCGGTGGTGTACCTGGCCGGGAACGCGGTCGGATCCGCCGCACCGACCCCGGGAGGAATCGGCGGCGTCGAGGCTGTCCTGGCCGCCGGGCTGACCGCCATCGGCATCCCGGCACACGAGGCGATACCGGCCGTGCTCCTCTTCCGCATCGCCACGTTCTGGCTGCCTATCCCGGCCGGCGCGATCTCCTTCCTCGTGCTGCAGCGGCGCGGCATCCTCTAACCCGGTTCCGGGCTCCGCCGGCAGCGTGACGGCGACCCCGTCAGGCCTCACTGCGCACCTGACGCAGCACGGCCGCGGTGTCGTACCAGGTGCTCAGCCGCCGGATCCGCACCAGATCCGGCGTCAGGTCGAACACGTCCACCGCGTCGAACGCGACCGCGCGCCCGTCCCCGGTCACGCCGGTGAAGCTGACCTCCACCACCACCGCGGACCCCTCGGTGATCCGCCGCCCCGGCTTATCGAGGTGCGGCGCGTACCCGGCCAGCACCCGCGGGTAATAGGCCAGCACGTCCTCCCGCCCCCGCCGCGGCCGCGCCCCGGTCGCCACCAGCTCGGCGTCCGGTTCCCACAGCTCCGCCAGCGCCGCCCAGTCCTCCGCGTTCACCGCGCCGAAGTACGCGCCGATCACATCGAAACCGCTCACCGCGCCAGCTCCGCCCGCAGCTCCTTCATGGCGCTGAACGAGAACCGGGCCAGCCCCGGATCGCCGAACGGCGTGATGTTCCACATCACCAGGTGCCGCAGCCCGTTCGCCGCGTACTCGCGGATCTGCGCCGCCACCTGCTCCGGCGTGCCGCAGAACGCGTAGTGCCTGACCACCTCCGGCGGGATCGCGGCCACGATCCGCAGCGCCTCGTCCCGCCCCACCTCGGTCGGGATGAAGTCATGAAACCCCGAGCCGGCCGCCCCGCCCAGCGGCGGTTGCACCCCCAGCGCCCGGAACACCGCCGCGGGCAGCAGCACGCACAGCGCCCGGACCAGCGGCTGCTCGGTCAGCCGCTGCACGGTCGCCTCGTCCGGCCCGGTCAGCACGTACCCGAGCATCCCCGGCGTGATGGCACCGGGATCGCGCCCGGCCTCGGCCGCCGCCGCCGCGATCGTCTTCAGGCTCGCGCCGTACTCCGCCGGCGTCAGCTTGGTCGGCAGCCAGCCGTCGGCCTGGCGGCCGGTCAGCTCGAGCATGCGCGGACCGTGCGCCGCCGTCCAGATCGGAGGCGGATTAAGGCCGAACGGGCTGAGTCCCAGCACTCCCCGCCGAAGCGAGAAGAACCGCCCCTCGAAGTCCACCGGTCCCTCCGCGCCCCACAGCAGCCGCATCACCTCGATCCCCTCGGCCAGCCGGGCCACCGGCTTGTCCCACGGCAGGCCGTAGGGCGTGATGTTCAGCTGCTCGCCGGAGCCCAGGCCCAGGATGGCGCGGCCCTGCGTCAGGTGGTCCAGGGTCAGCATGGTCTGCGCCAGCACGGCCGGATGCCGCCGGATCAGGTCGGTCACCACCACCCCGACCCGCAGCCGGGTCGTCTGCGCCCCGACCGCGCCCATCATGACCAGCGGGTCGAAGTAGGTGTGCGGGTTGGCCTGGCTGGCCGCCAGCGGGGTCAGGTCCGGCGTCCACAGCGAGTCGGGGTGCCAGCCCATCAGGTGGTCCGGCCACCAGATCGCGTCGAAGCCGTCGGCCTCGGCCCGCTGGGCGAACTTCACCGCGGCCGACGCGGGCGGCATGATCTGCCCGGGTACACCGAGCTCTATCCGAACCCGGGGCTCGACCTGTACCGGCGCCCCCGTCACAGCCGGGCGCCCATCAATAGCGCCAGCCGTCGCCGAACGTGGCCAGCCGCCGCCCCAGGTAGTCCTCGACCACGGTGAGGGCGGCCCGGGCGGCCCGGTCGGTGCCCACACCCCGGCTGCGGAACGTCTCGCTGGCGAAGTACAGGCCGTCCACGTTGGGCGCCCGCCAGTGCGGCCGGTACATGCCCACCAGGCCCGGCTTCTGGATCACCCCGAACGACGGCTCGAAGACCAGGTGCCGCCGCCGCCACACCGGGTTCGCGAAGCCCGGCCACATGACCTTGATGCCCTCCTCGAAGGCCAGCATGGTGTCCCGCAGGTAGCGCTGGTCGGTGCCCTTCTCACCGGGGATCACCGCGCCCATCACGTGCAGGTAG
Source organism: Streptosporangiaceae bacterium (assembly GCA_049284535.1). Lineage (GTDB taxonomy): Bacteria > Actinomycetota > Actinomycetes > Streptosporangiales > Streptosporangiaceae > Palsa-504. Next base: position 1,341 of record JBAPYC010000033.1, on the reverse strand, counting down.
GTCCCGGGCGGGGAGCAGGACGGGTCCATCGCGGTCTGGTTGAACATGAACCCGGGCGTGTCCGTGGTCGGCGTGCGCAGCCAGGTGGACAGCTCGCGCGGGTCGTACTGGGTCACCGGCTCCTCGGTGGCCAGGTACAGCCCCAGCCAGGCGATCTTCCACTTGTCCTGGGCCAGGTACCTGATCTGCCCGGTGTACCAGTCCGGCAGCTCGCGGGGCTCCACTACCTTGAGCACGTGCCAGACCGGCAGCGTGGAGATCACGCACGGCGCCTCGATGATCTCTTCCTCGAAGAACTCGTTCGGCAGCACGCGCGGCTGCCGGGCCACCGCGACGCCCTTGACCTCGTGATTGGAGATGACCACCCGCTCCACCGCGGTGCCCAGCCGGAGCTCGCCGCCGTGGGAGGTGATGGCGTCGGCCAGGTCGGCCCACATGCCGTCCCAGCCCTGGCCCGGCCAGCACGAGTAGGCGGCCGTGCCCCGCTCGGAGAAGTGCATCTTGCGCACGAACAGGTTGTCGCTGGCCGAGTGGTCCCACCACTGGTCGGTCATGCACTCCAGCACGGTGATGAACTCGAACAGGTCGATGACGCCCTGGTCGTCGGTGTACTGGTGCAGCCACTGGCGCAGGTTCCGGTCGTCCCAGCGGTCCAGCTCCTCATACGGCGTCTCCACCAGGGCCTTGATGACCTTCTTCAGCTCGGTCTTGCTGCCCGAGTAGCGGTCCCGGACCGACCCCCAGGCGCCCTTCTCATGGTCCCAGACCGGCATCTCGGCCGAGGTCGCGCCGTGCACGAGCTCCTTGCCGACGTGCTCGAACACCTTGGTCAGGCCGGAGCCGGGGTCCTCGATCAGGTGGCCGCCCACGTTGACCTTGAAGCCCTCGTCCGGCACGGCCATGGCCCGGCCGCCCAGCACCGGGCTGCGGTCGGCCACCAGGACCCGCTTGCCCTCGGCGGCCAGCAGCGCCCCGGCCGACAGCCCGGCCGCGCCGGCCCCGATCACCACTACGTCGTAGTCAGGCATCTAGCTGTCCTATCAAACGGTTGTTTTACCACTACCACCCGCCCGCCGGTCCGGTCAACCAGCCACCAGCCCGTAAGCCCGTGTGGTCAGCCCCGGCTGGCAGCAGGGCGCCGTTCACCGCCGCTGCGCGGGCCCACGGGCGGCGGGCTACGATCGTGCCCGTGCGACGTAATCCCGGCACCGTGGTGGTGCTGGCCGGGCCGGCGCCCGCCGAAGTCCTGGCCGCCGTGGGCCGCTCCATGAACGTGACCCTGATCCGCCCCGAGACCGCCAGCGACCCCACCCAGCCCGCAACCGGCCAGCCCGCCGGCAG
>JBAPYC010000032.1:0-2071 GCA_049284535.1 Streptosporangiaceae bacterium | reverse complement strand
TGGTAGGTGCGGCCGATCCCGAGCCGGCAGCGACCCGCCGCGTCCAGCTTGGTTACCGTCCGGCCGTCGAACGAGATGGTCCCGCCATTCGGGGCCAGGTCGCCGGAGATGAGGCCGAACAGGCTGGTCTTGCCCGCTCCGTTCGGCCCCACGATCCCGACCGTGTCCCCAGCTCCCACGCGCAGCGAGAGGTTCTCGGCGATGACCACGCGGCCGAACCGCTTGGTCACCTGGTCGAGCTCGAGCAGGGGAGTGGTCATCCGGTCACTTGTTCGTCGGCAGCAGATCGCCCGTGATCTTGGCTTCCGGCTGCAGGGTGTTGTCCACGACCTTGGCCTCCAGCGGGTACGTCGTGCCCTTCTGCCATTGGATCCCGACCGGCGGGGTGATGGCTACCCCGGGGGCGGGCGCCTTGGACGAGGTGAAGTCCAGCGGCCCGGCTAGGCCGTTGACGTTCACCTTGTGCAGCGCGTCGGCCACCTCGTCCTTGTCGTGCGGGTTGCTGACCGAGGTGAGCGCGGAGTGCGCGATCTCGAAGAGGCTGTAGTTGCTGATGTTGGAGTTCCACTGCCCGTGGCTGGCCTCGTACTCGGTGGCGAACTGCTGGCAGGTCTCGCCGGTGAACGAGGAGGTCCACGGCAGGGTCGGCGCCCACCACGCGTCGGTGGCCACGTTGTACACCAGGCTGCCCAGCGCGTAGGTGTCGGTCGGGAACAGCAGCACCTTGGCCACGGTGGCCAGCTTGGGCCGGAAGCCCTGCTGGACGGACTGCTTCCACATGGTGGCGAAGTCCGGCGGCAGCGGCACGTTGGTGAAGAAGTCCGCCTTGTCGGCCTTGAACTGCGAGATCATCGAGGAGTGGTTCGTCGTCCCGTCGGTGTACGGCGCGGACATGTTGAACTGGTACCCGGCCGCCTTGGCGATCGGCGGGAACACCGCGCGGAACGCGTTGCCGTCGGAGTCGTTGGGGAACGCGGCGGCGACCACCTTGTTGGTGTTCAGCTGAGAGTGGATCTTGTTCCACATCGGGATGAAGCACTGGATCAGGTGCTCGGCGCCCAGGAAGTACATGACCACGTACTTCGGCTTGAGCGTGGGCTTTTGCGGGTTGCCCTTCAGGTTGATGTACCAGGACTCCCACGGGATGTTCGAGCAGATCAGCGGCGTGCCCAGGGTCTCGGCCGTGCTGGCCACCGCGTTCACCGTCTCCGGCGTGGACGAGGACAGCAGCAGGTCGACCTTGTCGCTGTTGATGGCCTGCTGAGCCAGCTGGCCGGCCCGGGTCACGCTGGACTGGGTGTCGTAGGACTTGATGTTGACCTTGTAGGTCTTGCCGCCGATCTTGAACCCGTTCTTGTACGGGCTGGTCTGCTCGATCTTAGAGATGACGAAGCCGTCGGGAGCGCCGAAGCCGGCCAGCGAGCCGGTCAGCGGGTGGATCCAGCCGATCGTGATCTCCGCGCTGGAGGAGCCGCTGGTGGAACTCGAGCCGGCGCCCTTGATGCCGGAGCTGCATGCCTCGAGCAGTCCGCCGCCCCCCACGACGGCCGCGCTGGCGCCGGCCGCGCGCAGCAGGCCGCGCCGGCTGAGATGGCCGGCCGGATCCGCGCTGCCGGACGGGGCATTCTGGTCACTCATGTGCATCGATCTCCTTATGAGGTCGCGCCGAGGCGCGGGAACCGCGTCCGAGGGTGGCTAGCTCCACGTGATTTCGTTCTTTGTGGTCAGTCCTCCGTGGGTGCGCCGATAACGCCGCCAAAGGGGTGCGCTCTGCGAACAAACGTGCAGATTTAGAACAGTATGGCAACGCTAGGTTGATCGTTCGGCGATAGTCAACGCACGTTATGTAACTGTTTCAATCTGTGAGATGCCGAGGTAGCAGGCCTGTCCGCCCGGTTGCCGGCGAGTATGTCATGGTGCAGGCCCGGCCTGCCCGGCATGCGGGGTTTGACCCCAATATGCGGCGGCATCCGGTCGGCCCAGGGCCGCGATGACGCTGTGCAGGTGCCGGCGGGTGGCCTGCTCGGCCTCGGCCGGCCGGCCCGCGGTGATGGCGCGGACCCGTTCCACC
>JBAPYC010000031.1:0-3218 GCA_049284535.1 Streptosporangiaceae bacterium | reverse complement strand
GGCGGGACGCTCGTCCTCCGCCATCCAGGTGCCGAGGTTCTCCAGCGCGTAGGCCGCGCGGGCGGCGACGCCCAGCACCTCGACCATGTCGGTGAACAAATCCGGGTGCGCGCCGAAGTCCTCCCGCATCGCCGCCCGGATCGCGTCGCGGTGGCCGAGCATCATCGCGGCCAGGGCGCCCAGCCGCTCCTGGCGCGCCGCGGCGCTGGGATAGGGGTCGGCCGAGAACGCCGCCCGCTGGAGGGCGTGCAGCCGGTGCAGCTCGGCGATGGCCGGCGCGTCGTCGGTGACGGTGGCGGTGTCGGCGGGTGGCGCGATAAGAGGGGTCATGAGAGTCTCCCGTGGAGATGTTACATTTACGAAAAGTGTTACACGCCCCGCGGACAGGCGACAAGGAGCACCGTGAGCGCAGCTGCACCTGACCATGTCGACGTGCTGATCGTGGGGGCCGGGCTGTCCGGCATCGGCGCCGGCTGCCACCTGCAGGCCCAGGCGCCCGGCCGCTCCTACGCGATCGTGGAGGCCCGTGCCGCCAGCGGCGGGACGTGGGATCTGTTCCGCTACCCCGGCATCCGGTCGGACTCGGACATGTTCACGCTCGGCTATACGTTCCGCCCCTGGCCCGGGTCCGACGCCATGGCCGGCGGCGGCCAGATCCTGCGCTACCTGCGGGATACGGCGGCGGCATACGGCGTCGACGAGCACATCAGCTATCACTCCCGGGTGGTCCGGGCCGACTGGTCCGGTGCCGACGCCCGGTGGACGGTGACCACCGAGGACACCAGAACCGGAACCCGGGCCGAGCGCAGCTGCGGCTTCCTGTACCTGTGCGCGGGTTACTACCGCTACGACGAGGGATACACCCCGGACTGGCCCGGCCGCGACCGCTTCCCCGGCCAGGTGATCCATCCCCAGCACTGGCCGGACGACCTCGACCTGTCCGGTCAGCGGGTGGTCGTCATCGGCAGCGGCGCCACCGCCGTCACGCTGGTACCCGCGATCGCAGAGCAGGCGGCGAAGGTGACCATGCTGCAGCGCTCGCCCTCGTACGTGATGGCCCTGCCGGCCCGGGACCCGATTGCCAGCCTGCTGCGCGCGATCCTGCCGGAACGCCGCGCGTACGCGGCGATCCGGTGGAAGAACGCGCGGATGGCGATGGCCCTGTACCGGCTGTGCCGTGCGCATCCGGGCCGGGCCCGGAAGATGCTCAGCCGCGGCGTCCGCAAGCGGCTGCCCGACGGCTACGATGTGGCCGCGCACTTCACCCCGGCGTATGACCCGTGGGATCAGCGGCTGTGCCTGACGCCTGACGGTGACTTCTTCGCCGCCATCAGCTCCGGCCAGGCCGAGATCGTGACCGATCACATCGAGGCCTTCACCCCGGCCGGCCTGCGGCTCCGATCCGGCGCGGAGCTCGAGGCCGACGTGATCATCACCGCGACCGGCCTGAACCTGCGGCTGGTTGGCGGCATCGAGCTGGCCGTCGACGGCGAGCCGGTCGCCGCCGGCGACCGGGTGGCGTACAAGGCGATGATGCTGGCCGGAGTGCCCAACATGGCGTTCGCGGTCGGTTACACCAACGCCTCGTGGACGCTGAAGGTGGACCTGGTCTCCTCCTATGTCGCCCGGATCGTCGCGTTCATGGCGGCCGGCGGCTACCGCATCGTCACACCGCGGCTGCCGTCCGAGCCGATGGGCACCGTGGCGTTCACCGACATGACTTCGGGATATTTCCAGCGGGCCGCGGACATGCTGCCGCGGCAAGGCGACCGGGCCCCGTGGCTGCTGCGACAGGACTTCTTCAAGGACGCGGCGCTGTACCGCGGCCCGGTCGACACCGAAAACCTGGCCTTCGCCGCCGTGCCTGCCGTGGCTAACCGGGCCAGGCAGGCACCGTGACCAAGCCGCACATCGAGACCAGGCACCTGGCCGGCAAGACCGCGGTAGTCACCGGCGCAGGTTCGGGCATCGGACGCTCACTGGCCACGCTGCTCGCCGCGCGAGGCGCCACCGTCCACGTCGCCGATCTCGACGGCCCCCGCGCCGAGGCCGTCGCCGGGCAGATCCGCGGCGCGGGCGGGCGAGCGACCCCGCACGCCGTCGACGTCACAGACGCCGGCGCGGTGGCCGGCCTGGCCGGGCTGGCGTTTGCCCAGGGCCCAGTCGACCTGCTGTTCAACAACGCCGGCATTGGGCTGGCCGGGGCCACGACCGATACCACGCTGGCCGACTGGCGGCGGCTGATCGACGTCAACCTGATGGGCGTGGTCCACGGCGTGCACGCCTTCCTGCCGGGCCTGCTCGGCCAGGGCCGGCCCTCGCACATCGTCAACACCGCGTCGATGGCCGGGCTGGTGCCCGCGGCCGGCATGACCGCCTACTCGGCCACGAAAGCGGCTGTCGTCGGCCTCACCGAGGCACTCGCCGTCGAGCTGGTCGGCTCTCGCGTGCGGGTCAGCGCGCTGTGCCCGGGCGTGATCGACACCGCCATCGTCGGTGCCGCGGTGATGCGCGGCGACTGGGGACCGCGGCAAGCCCGCCTGATGGATTTCTATGCCCGCCGGGGCACCTCGCCAGATGTCGTCGCCCGGCAGGCGCTGGCGGCGGTCGCCCGCGGCCAGCGGATCATCCCCGCCCCCCGCTACCAGGTGGTGCCGCACTGGCTGCTCAAGCGGATGGTCCCGCCCGCCGGGCGCGCGCTGTCCAGCGCGAGCTACCGGTTCCTCCGCAAAGACGCCTGAACGGTTCCGGCCGGCCCCGGCCGGCGCCGTCAACGAGGCATCTCACACCCAAGCGGCCGCAAGAAACCCGCCCGTTCGGCAGTCAATGTGGGCCGAACGGGCATCGGTGCAGCCCCGGTGTCTCGGTACCTCCCTCGAGCGCGGTCATCGCGATCTCCACGGACCGCAGATGCCGTGCCGGGCGGCCACGCCGGGACGCCGTCACAGCAGCCAGATATTTGCACAGCCGACGCTATTATGTTGTGGTGAGCGGCTGGCATTATCGCGAGCGGAGCCGTCGGTGACCGTGGCCACGCCGGCCGGCGTAGCCGCGCCATTCTCCTCCGAAGCGCTGGATCACATCGTGTCGGTCCTCGGGACCGACGAGGCGCTGGCGCTGCGAGCCGACATCTTGCGGCGGCTCGGCGGAAGCGAACCCGCGGACGGGCGCATCGCCCGGTCGCACCGCACCCGGCGGGCGATCGTCGACGCGATGCG
>JBAPYC010000030.1:0-3368 GCA_049284535.1 Streptosporangiaceae bacterium | reverse complement strand
CGCCGGCACCTGAGCGGCCGGCGCGGCCTGCTGCCCGTAGGCGGGGGACGGCTGGCCGTAAGCCGGCGGGGGAGCGTAGGCCGGAGCCTGGGCCTGGGCGGGCGGTGAAGACGGCGGTGCCTGCTGCGCCTGCTGGGGCGGGGCATAGTTCGGCTGCGCGTTCTGGCCGTCCGGATCGGAGGCCGGGGCGGGTTCGGACTGGGCGTTCTCGGGCGGCGCCTCCTCCTGGGACTCAGGCGGTGCCTGCTCCTGGGACCCGGCCGGGGCCTGGGCCGACTGAGCCTGGGCCGATGACTGGGACGAATCCGGTCCCGCGCCGGAGCCGTTCACCGAGTCCTGCGCCGCCGGGGCGGACCCACCGGAATCGTCGGCGCCGCCGGACTGCTCGTCCGCGCTGTCCTCGATGGTGGCGAGCTGCGCGCCGACCGCGACCGTCTCGTCCTCGTCGACCGCGATGCCGCGCAGGATGCCGGATGCGGGCGAGGGGATCTCGGTGTCCACCTTGTCCGTGGACACCTCGAGCAACGGCTCGTCCGCCTCGACACGCTCGCCTTCCTTCTTGAGCCAGCGCGTGACGGTGCCCTCGGTGACGCTCTCACCGAGCTGCGGCATGGATACGGAGACCGACATTGCTCTCGTGACTCCTAGGCGTGTACGTGCAGGGGCTTGCCGGCCAGCGCGAGGTGCGCTTCGCCGATCGCCTCCGACTGGGTGGGATGGGGGTGGATGAGCTGGGCTACGTCGGCTGGCTCGGCGTCCCAATTGACGATCAGCTGGGCTTCCGCGATGAGCTCACCGACGTGGCTGCCGACGAGGTGTATGCCGATGACACGGCCGGGACCGTCTTCTTCGGACAGGGCGATCACCTTGGCCGCGCCCTGCGTCTGCAAGATCACGCTGCGGCCGTTGCCACCGAGGTTGTAGGTGTACTCGACCGTCTTGAGGCCGCGCTCGGCCGCCTGAGCCGAACTGATGCCGACCGAGGCCACCTCGGGGTCGCAGTAGGTGATCTTCGGCACGCCGTCGTAGTCGATCGGGGTGACGGGGAGCCCGCCGATCCGCTCGGCGACACCGATGCCCTCGGCGAACCCGACGTGCGCGAGCTGCGGGGTGTTGATCAGGTCGCCGACCGCGGAGACCGACGGGAGGCTGGTCCGGCAGAGCTCGTCCACCTTGACGAAGCCGCGCTCCACGGCCACGCCGGCGTCCTCGTAGCCAAGGTCGGCCGAGACCGGGCCGCGGCCCACCGCCACCAGCAGCAGCTCGGCGTCCAGGGTCTTGCCGCCCTCGAGGGTGACGGTGACGCCGCTGTCGGTGTGCTTGACCGACTCGAACTTGGCGCCAAGCTCGAACTTGATGCCGCGCCGGCGGAACGCCCGCTGCAGCAGCTTCGCGCTGTTCTCATCCTCCAGCGGCACTAGCTGGGGAAGCATCTCGACGATGGTCACCTCGGCGCCGAAGGACCGCCATACGCTGGCGAACTCAACGCCGATCACGCCGCCGCCCAGGATGACCACCGACTCAGGCACCCGCTCCAGGGTGAGGGCGTGGTCGGAGGTGATCACGCGCTCACCGTCGATCTCCAGGCCCGGCAGGCTCCTGGGCACCGACCCGGTGGCCAGCACGATGTGCTCGGCTTCGTAGACGTCGTCGCCCACCCGGACCCGGTTCGGCGACTCGAGCCGGCCCGCGCCCTCGATGGTGTCGATCTTCCGGCTCGCGATGGTGGACTGCAGGCCCTTCCACAGCCGGTCGACCACCCCGTTCTTGTAAGAGAGAACGCCGGGTACGTCGATGCCCTCGAAGGTCGACTTGACGCCGAAGACCTCGCTATCGCGGGTGTTGTCCGCGATCTCCGCCGCGTGCAGCAGCGCCTTGGTCGGGATACAGCCCCGATGCAGGCACGTCCCCCCGACCCGGTCCTTCTCGATCAGCGCCACGCGCTTGCCGAGCTCGGCCGCGCGCAGCGCACAGGCGTAACCGCCGCTGCCCCCGCCGAGCACGACGATGTCGTAGCTGCCGATACCCTCTGCCACGCCTCAAGCCTCCTTAGTCAGCCTTGGTCGGCTTACCCACTCATCATCTCACTTGCCCGCTGCCTGGCCCGAACGAATCAGGCCAGCTTGCCCTCGGCCACGTCCGCCGCGATCTGGACCAGTGTCCTGACCGCCGCGCCGGTGCCGCCCTTGGCGATGTACCCGTAGGCGCCACCCTCGTGGTAGGCGGGCCCGGCGATGTCCAGGTGCACCCAGCGGACGCCGGCCGGCACGAACTCGCGCAGGAACAGCCCGGCCACGAGCATCCCGCCGCCCCGGTCACCAGATACGTTGGCGAGGTCGGCGACGGTCGAGTCGAGACCCTTGCGCAGCTCCTCGGGGAGCGGCATCGGCCACATGGCCTCACCGGCTCGCCCGGCTGCCTCGGCGATCTCGGCGGCCAGCGAATCGTCACTGGCCATCACCCCGGCGGTACGGTTGCCTAGCGCGACTGTCTGCGCTCCTGTCAGTGTAGCCACGTCCACGAGCAGGCTGGGCCCGTCCGCGGCGGACCGGGCCAGCGCATCGGCCAGGACCAGGCGGCCCTCGGCGTCGGTGTTCAGCACCTCGACGGTCTTGCCGCCGTAGATGGTGATGACGTCGGACGGGCGCTGCGCGCCGCCGCCGGGCATGTTCTCGGCCAGCGGCAGGTAGCCGACCACGTTCACCACGGGAGCGAGCTCCGCGATGGCCTGGACCGCGGCCAGCACCGCGGCAGCGCCGCTCATGTCGGCCTTCATCGTCTCCATCGCCTTCGGCGGCTTGAGTGACAGGCCGCCGGAGTCAAACGTGATGCCCTTGCCCGCGAACACCACGGTCCGCTGGGCGTCCGGGTGCGTGTACTCGAGCCGGACCAGCCGCGGCGGGTGGGACGAGCCCATGCCGACCGCGAGGATGCCGCCGAAGCCCTCCTTGGCCAGCTCGTTCTCGTCGAGCACCTGGATGCCGAGACCGTGCGCCGAGGCGGCCTGCTCGGCCGCCGCGGCCAGGTCCGCCGGCACCAGGTCGACCGGTGAGGTGTTCACCAGGTCCCGGACCAGCGTCATCGCTCCGGCCAGGACCCGGGCCCGGCGGGCCGCGTCCTCGTGCGCCGTGTGCAGGACGAGCTCCACATCGGCCGGCGCGCTCGCGGCCGTGCGGTACTTCCGGAAGGAGTAGCCGCCGAGCAGGGCGCCCAGGGCGACCGCTTCGGCCTCATCCGGCTCGCCCGCAGGCAGGGCGAGGGCCACGCGCCTGGCGCGTCCCGAGCTCAGGTCGCGGACGGCTGCCCCGGCCGCGCGGCGCAGCCGCTCCAGGTAGGCCCGACGGTCGGCGGGGCTGGCGGCATCACCC
>JBAPYC010000029.1:0-9009 GCA_049284535.1 Streptosporangiaceae bacterium | reverse complement strand
ACCAGGTCGCGGTCGGCCGGGGAAGCGACATAGAGCCGAACGAAGCTGGGCACCAGCGCGGCGGCCAGGTCCTCGAAACGCTCCGCCTCCGATTCCTCGGCCCGGGCAGCCCGCTCGTGGCCGTCCGCCCGGAGCAGGGCGGCGATGCGCCTGCGCGTGACCGGTTCGTCGTCGTCCAGATCCAGGCGGCATTCAGGGCCCGCGGTCAGGTAAGGCTGGGCGAACGGCGCCAGATACAGCCTCAGCACGTGCACGGCCGCATAATCGGGCCCCGCGGCGAGCTCGGCCGCCTCCCGGACCGACGCGGACGTAGCGAACCGGCACAGCGCCGGGCGGGGGTAGGCGAGCAGCGCGGCCAGCTGCTCGTCCGGATCGCGCACCCCGGCGATCAGCTGGAACAGCGGGTCGACGTGACGATCCGCCGGATGCAGGAGAATCCGGGCACTCCACCGGCGGATGTCCTCGCCAGCCGGTCCGTGGTTCATGATGGCGGCATGGGCATCGAGGGTCATGCCGACGCGAGGTTCGCTCCGGTCCGCGACTGCTTCGCCGAGGTCATCGGCGGCCAGGCGGGCACCGGCGCGGCCTTTGCCGCCTGGTGCGACGGCCGCCTGGTGGCCGACCTGTGGGGCGGTTCCGCCCTCCCCGGGCCGGCCGGAGCCACCGCGCCCTGGCAGGCCGGCAGCCTGGTCCAGCCCTACTCGGTGAGCAAGCCGTTCGTGGCCGTGTGCGCGCTGCGCCTGGTCCAGGCCGGCCGGCTGGACCTGGACGCCCCTGTCCAGCGCTACTGGCCGGAGTTCTGCGCCCCGGCCACGGTGCGGCACGTGCTGTCGCACCAGGCTGGGGTGGTCGCCCTCGATCATCCGGCGCCCACGCAGGCCTTCTACGACTGGGACCGGATGTGCACCCTGCTGGCCGGCCAGCAGCCGTCCTGGTCGCCCGGGACCGCGCACGGTGAGTCGGCGCTGTTCTATGGCCACCTGGTCGGTGAGCTGGTCCGCCGGGTAGACGGGCGCGGCCCCGGTCAGTTCCTGCGCGAGGAGATCTGCGGGCCGGCCGGGCTGGACTTCAGCTTCGGGCTGAGCCCAGCCCAGCAGAGCCGTGCCGTCGACCTCACCGGCTTGGATGAGGCATTCCGGGCCACCGCCGTGGCCGGCCGCCCCGCCCTGTACCAGCAGGCGACGGCCCACCCGCCGGGCGCGTTCGACGGCAGTGTGGTCAACGGCGCGGCGTGGCGGGCGGCCGAGATCCCCGCCATCAACGGTCACGGCACCGCCCGGGCGGTGGCGGGCTTCTACCAGGCCCTGGTCTCCCGCGACCTGCTGAGCCCGGGCCTGCTGGCCGAGGCCGTCACCCCGCAGTGCGCCGGCCCGGACCGGGTGTTCGGGCACGACAACGCGTGGGGCCTCGGCTTCGGCATCGACGGTGACTGCTTCGGGATGGGCGGGTCGGGCGGCAACTACGGCGGCGCCTGCCCGGCTGGCGGATACTGCGTCGGTTTCGTCACCGGCAGCGTCGGGAGCTTCGCCCGCGTCGACGCCCTGGAGAACACCCTGCGCGACTGTCTCGGCCTCCCAGCACTGCCTCAGTAGCGCGTGCTGCTTTCCGCAAGGGGCGGTACACGGCGGACGTCTCGCCGTCCACGGTAGAGGCCCTCGACCGTGCCGCCATGAGGCCCTTCACCCCGGGACCGAACGGCCTCCTGGCTGCTGGCCCCGCGTATCAGCGCCGTGCCCCAGGCGGCGCAGCTAGCGTGGCGAAGAGGAAGGCCAGCACAAACAGCACGATGAACCCGCCAAAGAAGGTGAAGAACGACGCGATCACCCCGGCCGCGACGATCACGCCCGCCGCCCGCACGGCCACCTTCTTGCCGCTCCCGCGCCGGGCCACCACTCCGCCCAGCTCGTTATGTGCCAGCTCATTACGGCGGGCCTCGGGCAGCCCGGCCGTGACGGCGGCCAGCTCGGCCCAGGTCCGCGCGGCCAGCGCCCGGCCCGTCCGCACGGCAAGCTCGTCTGGGCTCAGCCGTTCCTGCGTGAACGCCGCCGTGAGGAACTCCACCACCTGATCGCGCTCGGCGTCGGAGGCCCGCATCCCGCCCCGGGCGGCCAGCGCTGAGGTCATTTGCTCTTCTGGCCTGTCCGCCACGGCACCTCCCGCCGCCGGTATCTGTCTCCAGAGTACGTAAGGCGGTGACGGCGCTGGCGGCGGTCCCGGCGTAGAGCTGGGCAGCTCGCCAGCAGTACCAGGCCACGACGCTGCGGTAGGGGTGATAGGGCTCGCCCAGCGCGTCGAGCTGTTTAGCGGTCGGCGTGGGTATGCCCCACCCGAGCCCGTAGCCCTTCCGGACGGCGAGGTCGCCGGTCGGCCAGATGTCGAGGCGGCGGAGCTGGAACATCAGGAAGATTTCCGCGGACCACTTCCCGATGCCCCGGACGGTCGTGAGCCGGGCCGCGATTTCCTGGTCACTTTGCCGGGCGAGCCGGCGAGGGCTGAGCACGACGGTGCCGTCGAGGACCTTGGCGGCCAGGTCCTGCACGGACAGGACCTTGTTTCCCGACAGTCCGGCGGCCCGCAGCGTCTCGGCCGGCGTGGCGATAAGACGTTCGGGGGTCACCTCGCCGCCCAGAGCGTCGATCAGCCGGCGGTGGATGGCCCTGGCGGCCGAGCCGGCCAGCTGCTGATAGACGATGGACTGGACCAGCGCGGCGAAGTGGGTCCCGGTGGGCTTGGGGAAGCTGGGCAGTCCCGCCTCTGCCACCAGCCTGGCGATGACAGGGTCGCGCTCGGCCAGGAGCAGCGCGGCCTGGCGCGGACTGACTTTCCCAGCGGGGCCGCTGGCCTCCTCGACGGTCATCGCGATGTCTTCTTTCTGGGTCGGGCGCTCGTTCGCCGGTCGCTGGCGAACGATTCGACGTAGGCGAGCATCGCCCCGAGCGTCGCTTCCAGGGGGGCGGGGTCGCGTCTGGTCTGGGTGAGCAGCATCCCGCCCTGGAGCGCGCCGAGCAGGGCCGTAGCCAGCAGATCGGGGTCGGCGTCGGCTCGCAGCTCGCCCCTTTCCCGCATGGACCGCAGTCCCTCACGGAACAGCGCTTCCCACCGGCCGAACCCCTCAGCCAGGTCGGCCCGGGTCTCGTCGTCGCTTTCGGCCAGCTCACCGGCCAAGGAGCCGAAACTGCACCCGCCCTGGCAGTCAAGCTCGCGCTGGCGTTCAATGTTCAGCTGCGCCCACAGGCGCAGCGCATCGAAGCTGTCGAGCCGCCCGAGAGCGGGGTCCTGGTGCCGGCCGATCACCGTGTCGGCCTGCCAGGCGATGACCGTCCGGATCAGGCCGTGCTTGTCGGGAAAGTAATGGCTCATCTGCGACCCGCTGACCCCGGCCGCCCGCCGTACGTCGTCGATGCTGGTGCCGCCCGCGCCATAGGTAAAGATCAGCTCGGCGGCCGCCTCGATGATCCGCGCCCGCGTCGCCCGTCCCTTTGGCGTCAGCCGCTCAATGTCTGTAACGGCCATAAGCGCAGCTTACCGGAATTCTGGGACACGCTGCCCATAAAAATGGGTTGTATGACCCATATTGCCTCTATAGTGGGTCAGGCGCCGCAGAAATACGCGGGAGACCCCGCGCTGCGCTGAGCCTCAGGAGGCCGTCACCCGGTCAGGCGGAGGCCTGCTGTCTGAACTGAAGGCCGCGGGAGCCGAGCCTCGTCGCACCGTCGCCGGGCAGTTCGGCCGCCTGGACGTCGCGGTGAACAACGCCGGCAGCGACGGCCAGATGGGCAACGTCGCCGACGTCAGCCCGCAGGCCTACGCCAGCACGTTCGACACCAATGTCCTGGGCACGCTGCTCTCCATGAAGCACGAGCTGCGGGAAGTCCGCCGCGCTGGAGGGCGCACCACTGGGCATCCGGGTCAACGCGGTAGCTCCAGGGCCGGTTCAGACCGACATGCTGGACCGTGTCACCGGCCGTGATGCCGAGGTCAAGGCCGCCTTCCTGCCCAGGTGCCGCAGGGCCGGGCCGGCGACGTGGCCGAGATCGCCGACGCCATCGTCTTTATCACCTCCGAGCAGGCTGGCTTCCTCACCGGCCAGACGATCTTCCTCGACGGCGGTATCACGGCGCTGTGACCGCGCCCTACAGGGCCCGTTGGGCGTCGGCCCTGCGAGTCAGGTCAGCAGGTTCGCGAGCGTGCCCGCTACACCGTCGCCGGTCAGCAAGGCCGGCTCGAGCCGGTTCCGGTCGTCCGCGGCGGGCGCGAGCACGTGCAGCCGGCCGTCGTGCCTGACCAGGATCAGGTCGGTGCTCGTCCCGGCCGTCTCGGCGGATCCCCTGGCGGCGTAGCGGGTCACGGTGACCAGCGCCGAGCGCTCCGATTCGTCCAGCAGGCGGTCGGTGTCGGCGGACTCGTCGCGGTCGGCCACCGGTCCCTTGGGCAGCCACTCGGCCAGGATCTGCAGGGCGTCCTCGAGCTGGTACAGGCCGAGCTCGTGGATGCCCAAGGCGTCGATCCGGACCAGCAGGCAGATCGGCTCGGGCTGGGGCAGCAGCAGGATGCGCCACGGCTCGCCCGGCTCGGTCCCGGTGGCCCGGGCGTCCAGCACCAGCCGGGCCCGCTGCTGGAACGCGACGGCGATGCCCAGGTCTCCTTGCACCTGGAGCTGGCCGGGATCGGTCCCGGCCACCAGCAGCTGGCGGGCGGCCAGCGACCGGACCGCCTCGGCCATGACCTCATCCGACGGGCGGGCCTCGAGGAAGTCAACGATGGCGTCGACCGCAGTCAGCTCGGCGATGGTGTACGCGCCGAGGACCACGGGCCCGGTGCCGACCAGGTTCACCACGGCCGGGACAAGGGTGTCCGGTATCGCCGCCTGTCCCTCACTCATGGTCATCCCCCTTCTTGGGCCACACCCGCGTGACCGGGTTCGCGGCCTGATGGCCGAGTATCTCGCGTGCGATCGGCGACGGTGCCTGGGTCACCCGCACGGGGGCGCTGCCAAACAAACCACGGCCCGCCCGCCCGGGCAAGGCCACGCCGAGCTCGGCGGCCGGATCGGACCGGCGCGGCGGCGGGAACCGGGCTGCCAGCTCCGCCGACACCGCCGTACCGTCGTCCTCTTCCTCGATCCGCTGCAGCGTGCTGGCCACCGACTTCGCGACCTCCGGCGACATCGAGGTGGGCACGCCCAGGTCGGGGGACAGGTACAGCGGGTGCCGTTCGGTGATCCGGGACAGCCCCCAGGGACCGACGTTGCTCCGGGTGATCCGGTAGATGACGTAGTCCGCCAGGTGCCGCAGGTCGTCCAGGTTGGGCAGCTTCTTCACGCCGAACGCGGCCGGGGTCTTCTCCAGCTGCATCCAGGTGCCGTGGCTGGTCCGGCCGTGCAGTTTCTCCCGGACCACGGACCCGCGCATCCCGTAGTCGGGGTAGCGCTTCTTGTCGATGTCGTGGTGGTGGCTGGAGATCCGCGGGTAGCTGACCTTGGCGAACTGCCAGTTCGTGTACAGCTCCGGGTCGTCGACCAGGACGTGGCCGCCGTGCAGGACATCCCCGAGCTGGGTGACCTGCAGGCCGTTGCGCGCCAGGTCAGAGACGACCGTCGCCTCTTCCCGGGTGAGCCGCCGGGTCGCCGGGACCAGGCCCTTGCGGAAGGTGCCGGCCTCGGCCGTGATCTCGATCAGCAGCCGGACCCGCTCCTGCACCGTCCGCGCCTGCCCGGCGTCGAGCCGCCCGGCCCCGGCCCTCCCGGCCAAACCATCCGTGTCGGTCACGGCATTAGTAGAACACGTCCGGGTCCGGTCCTGGGCGGCGCAGCCAGGTCGCAGCGGGGCAAATTCCAGATGTCTGGAAGTACCTGGTGTTTCGTTGACGGACCGGTGTGCCAGCTCGCATCCTGGCGGTCATGGAGGGTGCTCGATGACATCGAATGGGGAAGCCGCGCGCCGCCCGGCGCGCACTCCGCTGCGGCAGCGAAGCCGGAAACGCTGGGCGATTGCCGGCGGCGTCGTGGCCGCCTGGATGGTGCTGTACATCTTCACCGGGTCGCTCATCTCCGCCGTTTTGATCCTGCTGGTGCTCGCGGTCCTCGGCGTGGCCAGCGTGGCGGGGCTGCGGGCCCTTGGCGTCACCCGGGATCATCCGTGGCTGATGCGGATGGCATCCCGGCCATGGCGTGACGGGCAAGACGTGCTGAGGGTCGCCATGCGGCACATGTCCGACGTGTTCGTGGTCACGCCGAGCGGGTCGCTGCTCGCGCCGAACGTGGTCGAGCTGCAGCTGAACACCGACGACCTCGCCACCTTGTGCGAGCGGATGGAGCTCGGCGTGATCTGCACCAGCCTGACCGAGGTCTACGAGGATCAGGTCGACGCGTACGGGGCCCGGTTCGCCCGCCCGAGCCGGGCCGACGTGTACGTCACGGCCGGGCCTGTGGCGCCGGGCCGGTACCGGCTCCGTCAGGGCGACGCGGTGAACGCCGGCGGCCGCCACCCCGGCGCACCGTATCGCGAAGCCCAGTATTCCGACGCGCAGTACCCCGAAGCCCCGTATCCCGACGCGCAATATCCCGAGGCCTCGTATTCCGACACCCCGTATCCCGGCGTCCGGTACGCGGACGCCGCGCCCGAGCTGGCCTACGCCGGGCCGCGGGCGCCCCATGCCGGGATGAGCACGAAAGCCTGGTACGAGCCGGACCCGGGCCCGGGCCAAGCCTCCGACGCGGACCCGGATCTGACCATTGGCACCAGCGGGATGATCACGGTCATGGAACGCGAGACCCCCGCCGTCCCGCTGCTGCGCCTGGTCACCGGCTCCGCGGTGGCGGAGACCCGGATGTCCGGCGCCCGCGCCGGCCGCGGGTTCGTCGAGCTGGTGCTCCCCGAAGTGGCCACCGTGTCCCGGGAGCACGCCACGTTCACCTTCGCCGACGGCCGCTGGCGGATTACGAACATAGGCCGTAACGGGCTGACCCTCAACGGTGCCCCGGTCACCGGCGAGCAGCCGCTCAGCGACGGCGACGCGATCCGCTGGGGGGCCCGGCCCGACGCGCTACTGTCCCGTGTTGAGATCAGCTGAGCCGCGGGAGTGCGACAATCGTCCTATTGCAGATAGGACAGCACTGGACGGCCACGCCGACGGCGGGCCGTACTCCGGGAGTGGCGACGAATTGGCGGCAGGTCAGCTTTACCTGTGGTCAGCTACCAGCAGTGAGTGGGTGAGCTGTCCGCCGGACGAGATCACCTGGCTTGACCGGCGGCTGCTCAGCGACGACGAGGACCTGACCCTGCACCGCGCCCCGCGGTGCGCGGGCCTGCGCTACGTCCACCGCCGCTGGGAGCTGTTCAGCCGTGACACCACCTACCGGGTGTACCTGGCGCCGGAGACCGCCGGGACGTCCCGCGACGTCGAGGCCGTCCGCCGGGCGGCGCGCCACGTGCTGCCTGCCGCCCCGGCCCAGTACGAGGCTCTGCCAGTCGCCCTCAGCGAGGGCTCCTGGCTGGTCAGCGTCGGTCCCTGGGTGCTGCGGCTGCGGATCGACGCGGCGGCGGTCCCGGCCCCCGAACCGGTCCTCCCGGATGGCAAGCAGCTGACCACCCGGGCCGCGACCGTCATGCGGCGGGGGAGCGAGCCCGGTGAGGACGCGGTGGCCCGGGTGCGCGGCTACTTCGAGCGCAACGCGACCGCCCGGCTGGCCATGGCCTTCTATTACCAGGAGTTCATCCGCGGCCTGCCTGCCCCGCAGACGGTGCCGATGATGCACGTGGTCATCGCGCTGGACCTCAGCGGGGAAGGGGCGGTGTCGGACTACAAGAAGCTGCTGCAGGGCTTCATCTGGAAAGAACGCGGCCACGCCCGTGACCTGGCCGACTTCCTGCTCGCCAACGGGCTGCTGACCCCGGCCGACCTGGACGAGGCCCGCCAGGTGGCGATGGCCAACGAGCGCAGCGGCGTCTGCGAGCGGGCCCGCCAGCGCCTGTCGTACCGCCCGAAGGGCAATTGACGCCGCTGAACGCGATGCCGATCTGGTTGGCGCCGGTGGTGGTGACCCGATCGGACGGCCCCAGCATGGCGTACTCCGAGACCATGCCGGGCCACTGGATGCGGCTGATCCCAGTGAACCCCACGTCTAGGCCTCTTTCCCCGCACCCCAGGCTAGTCGCCTAGAACGCGTACCGGCTGGGAGTGGTGGTGTAGGTGCGTCCCGCTGGAGTGTGCCATCTCAGTACTCCAGGCTCCGGCTGTTCCAGCCGCCAGCCCTCGGCTTGCTTACATCGATGGTGGTGACGACATAGCGGAGCCAGGTTGCAGGTACAGGTCTTCCCGCCCTGATGGTGGGGGTTAGTGTGGTCCAGATCGCAGCGGGCGGCGGGGCTGTTGCAGCCGCGGGCGGTGCAAGTAGCGTTCCGCGCCCGGATCAGATGCTGGAGTTTGCGGCTGGGCCGATAGCGGTCTTCTTCCTGGGCGTGCTGGCAGGGTCCGCGGATGACCTGGTCCAGGGTCTTGATCCTCAGGTGGCCGAGCAAGCCACGGATGGTTAGGGGGCCGGGTGGATCGTGCCCGGGCGGCCATTGATGGGGTCCGGCGGCGCAGCCGTGGGCGGCGGCGGTCCCGTCCGGGTTCAGCACGGTGACGCACCAGCGGGAGTCCGGGCTCCGGGCGGCGGCGGCGACGGCGTCGCGGGTGTCGCCGGGGTCCAGGATCCCGAACCCGTCCACGTCGCTGGGCGCTCCGCTGCCGCCGTGCCACAAGGTCCACGGGACGGTGATGGTCACCAGCGCGGCCAGGCTCGGACCGGTCCCACCCGGACCGCCACCGGAGCCACTGCCCCCGCCTCCGTTGCCGCCTCCGTTGCCGTCGCCGCCGCCGTCGCCGCCGCCGTCGTCGTCCGGGTCAGCGGTGCCGTCGCCGGGACCACTGTCATCGGGGCCCATGCTGTCGTCCGGCCCGGTGCCGTTGTCCGGGCTAGGCCCGCCGTCGCTGGCCGGATCGTCCGGACGGGTGCCGCTGCCCTCG
>JBAPYC010000028.1:0-1744 GCA_049284535.1 Streptosporangiaceae bacterium | reverse complement strand
CCCCTGCCCCCGCTGCCGACACCTCCGCCCCCGCTGCGGAGACCCCCGCCACCAGCGCCCCCGCGCCCGCCGCTGCTACCCCAGAAGGCCCCCCGCCGTCGGCTTCCAGCGGCCCCGCCCCCGCCGGGCCGGCCGACTCGGCGGTTTCCGCAGGTCAGGTCCGGCTAAACTCGGAAGCCCCCCAGGAAGGCGATTCCAGCTGAAAGGCGGTCAGCGTGCCCGGCGCCTTTGACACCGTTCTCGTCGTCGATTTCGGCGCGCAGTATGCGCAGCTGATCGCCCGCCGGGTCCGGGAGTGCCACGTCTACTCCGAGATCGTCCCCTCGACCATGCCGGTGGCGGAGATGCTGGCCAAGCGGCCTAAGGCGATCATCTTGTCCGGCGGCCCCTCGTCGGTCTACGCCGAGGGCGCGCCGCCCGCGCCAGCCGGGCTGTTCGACACCGGCGTGCCCGTCATGGGCATCTGCTACGGCTTCCAGCTGATGGTGACCGCGCTCGGCGGGACGGTCGAGCGGACCGGTGCCGCCGAGTACGGCAGAACGGTGCTGACCCGGGGGGACGATCCCCCCCAGACCCCCCCTGCTCCTGGGGGGAATCCTTTCCCCCCAGACCCCCTTGGCCCCCTTACGGGGGGGCTTCTTCTGGCCGGGCTGCCGGGCAGTCAGCAGGTGTGGATGTCCCACGGCGACACGTGCACGGCGGCCCCGGCCGGGTTCGCGGTGACTGCCCGGACTCCTGCGACGCCGGTCGCCGCGGTGGAGGATCCGGCTCGTGGCATGTTCGGCGTGCAGTTCCACCCCGAGGTCATGCACACCGAGCACGGCACCCGCATCCTGTCCCGCTTCCTCGAGCTGGCCGGATGCCGCCGGTCCTGGACCATGCTGAACATCGTCGAGGAGCAGGTGGCGCGGATCCGGGAGCAGGTCGGCGACGGCCGGGCCATCTGCGGGCTATCCGGCGGCGTGGATTCCGCGGTCGCCGCCGCGCTCGTGCAGCGTGCCATCGGCGACCGTCTCACCTGCGTTTTTGTTGATCACGGCCTGCTGCGCAAGGGTGAGGCCGAACAGGTGGAGCAGGACTTCGTGGCCGCGACCGGGGTCAAGCTCACGGTGGCAACGGAGGCCGAGGCGTTCCTGTCCGCCCTGGCCGGGGTGGCCGACCCGGAAGCCAAGCGCAAGATCATCGGCCGGGAGTTCATCCGCGCCTTCGAGCGCGCCGCCCGCGACATCACCGCCGAGGCCGGCGAGCACGGTGAGGCCTGCGACTTCCTGGTCCAGGGCACGCTGTACCCGGACGTGGTGGAGTCCGGCGGCGGCACAGGTACCGCGAACATCAAGTCCCACCACAACGTGGGCGGCCTGCCCGACGACCTGAAGTTCCAGCTGGTCGAGCCGCTGCGCTGGCTGTTCAAGGACGAGGTGCGGCGGGTGGGGGAGGAGCTCGGGCTGCCCGAGGCGATCGTCCGCCGCCAGCCGTTCCCCGGTCCGGGCCTGGGCATCAGGATCATCGGCGAGGTCACCGCGGAGCGGCTCGCGATCCTGCGCGAGGCCGATTCGATCGCCCGCGAGGAGATGTCCGCGGCCGGCCTGGATTCGCTGGTCTGGCAGTGCCCGGTGGTGCTGCTGGCCGACGTGCGTTCGGTCGGCGTGCAGGGCGACGGCCGCAGCTACGGCCACCCCATCGTGCTCCGCCCGGTGACCAGCGAGGACGCCATGACCGCGGACTGGGCCCGGCTACCTGACGA
>JBAPYC010000027.1:0-17279 GCA_049284535.1 Streptosporangiaceae bacterium | reverse complement strand
ATGAACCGGGGCAGCCACCGGACCTCAGCCAGGCGTACGTCGGGGTCCAGGTATATCGCGCAGTGCTCGTCGCTGTGGTAGAGCCGGAGCAGCTGGCGGTGGTCGAACCAGTGCTCCTGCCAGGTGGCCGGCGGGTCAGCCAGCTGACGCTCTGGCTCTGGCTCCACTAGGTCCTCCCACCTCTGCGGGCACTGCCCGGCGGTTTTCGTTCAGCCCTCGTCAACGCGATCGTATGGCCAGTGAGCTCGCCTGGCGTACCGCGGCATCTGCAGCAGCGTGGCAGGCGTTCGTGCCACGATCGCGGAACGTGGGCATACTGGTGCGGTGCCGTATGACCCGGCCATCTACCTCGGCTCTGCTGCCCACTATCGCCGCGGTCGACCGGCGTATTCACCCGGGCTCGAGGCCGTCCTGACCCGCGAGGCGGGTCTGGACGGGGGCGGCCGGCTCCTGGATGCCGGTTGCGGTCCCGGCGTGCTTACCATCCGTCTCGCCCATCTGGTCGAGGAGGCGATCGGCCTGGACCCTGACGCCGGCATGCTCGCGGAGGGCCGCCGTGCCGCCGCGGAACAGGCGGTCATGAACATCCGGTGGGTCCAGGGCCTGGCCGAGGACCTGCCCGCTGCCGCGCCGGGGCCGTACAAGCTGGTGACCTTCGGCCAGTCCTTCCACTGGACCGACGAGCAGCACGTGGCCGAGACCGTCTATGACATGCTGGAGCCGGGCGGCGCGCTCGCGCTGATCGTCCACACGGTGGCGGGCCGCCCGCGGCCGCCAGATCCTGGGGTGCCGCCGATCCCCCACGATGAGATCACGGCGCTGGTAGTGAAATATCTCGGATCGGCGCGCCGCGCCGGCCAGGACACCGCCCCCGAACGGACTCACCGCTTCGAGGATGTGCTGGTGCGGACTCCGTTCGGTGTCCCCCGGCAGCTCTTCGTCCCCGGCATCCCTGATCTGCTGCGAGATACCGAGAGCGTCCTGTCCGGGTACCTGTCCCTGTCATCCTCGGCGCCGCATCTGTTCGGTGATCGTCTTGACGACTTCGCCGCCGAGGTGCGCGCGCTGCTCGCGAGCCGTTCGGCCGACGGTATTTTCTGGGACTGGCCGGGCGACACCGAGGTGATAATGGCCCGCAAGCCCAGCTGAACACAAGACGCTGGCACCCCCCATGATTGCTGGCAGACTGGCGGTGTGGAGCCAGTCGCCGGGGTGCGGGCCGGCGAACGTGGTGGTCGTGCCGATCAGCGGGGCAGCTACGGCATCGACGCCGGGTTCGCCGGGCTGGCGGTGTACGGGGTGGTGGAGGCCGGTCTGACGGGCACTGCGGCCTGGTCGGCGCGCCATCGCAGACCCGCTTGTGCCGCGCTGGCGGCCGTGGGTGGCGCGGTGGTGGCGGGATCAGCGGCGAGTTACCTGTACTCCACCGGGCCGGGCAAGCGCGCGATCTGGACGCAGCTGCTGGACGAGCTGGACCTGCGCGGGGACGAGCATGTCCTGGATGTCGGATGCGGCCGCGGCGCGGTGGCCGAGGGCGTGCGCGGCCGGGTGGAGCTAGCCGACGCGGACGCGCGTGACCTCCCGTTTGCGTCCGCGTCGTTCGAGCTGGTGGTCAGCAGCCTGGCGATCAGCAACATCCGGGACGCCGGCGGGCGGGCACAGGCGCTGCGCGAGGCGGCTCGGGTCGTGCGCCCCGGCGGGCGGCTGCGCATCGTCGATGACGGCGCGGACCGAAACGCCGCCGTGCTGCGGGAGGCCGGCTGCACCGACGTGGCCGTGCGGCAGCTGGGCTGGCGGACCTGGTACGGCCTGCCAGGTCATCATCTGCCCTAGCCGCAGCCGCCCGGCCAGCCGGCTAACGCTTGCCAGCGCTAGCCGGTCAGGGCATGCGCCAGGCGGCCGGGACGCTGGCGGTGGCCCGAGCCAGCCGCGGGCTTGTGAAATTCTGCACGAGCAGCTCCGGTCGGCATCGCCAATGTCACGGAAATCACATTGCGCCAGGTCGGGCCGACTGGACTAGACCACAAAAACCCAGCCCACCACCACCTTGGGCGGACTCCCAGCGGCCATCTTATGATTACTATCCGTGACGGAAGCCAGATGAGCGTGATGGATCCCTTAATGCAATATCGGCGGCTTCCAGCCAAGATGAATAAATCGCTAGATGCTTAAGCCGAGGGCTTGACGACCGAGAGGACCAAAGTACGTGGCCGATGTTGATGCCATCTTGGAAGCCGCCCACCTGAAAAACGAGCGCGTACGTGAGTACGTTCGCTACTGGGCCGGGGTTACCGGCGCGGACAACCTCGAGGTCGTGAGTGCCGGGGACGATGCCCGGCTGATCCAGGAGGCCCTGGACGCCGGCGAGATCCTGCCGGCGGGCGAGGGCCTCTACTACTCGCGCAGCTACCTGAAGGACACCGCGCGCTCGGAGGAGCGCACGATCGTCGCCACCCGCAACCCGGCCGACAAGGGTGTCTACAACAACTGGTACCCCGCCGACGAGATGAAGGCCAAGCTCACCGGGCTGATGACCGGGGCGTCCAAGGGCAAGACCATGTACGTGATCCCGTACCTGATGTCGCCCCCGGGATCCCCGGTAGAGAAGTACGCGGCCGGAGTGCAGCTGACCGACAATCGCCCCGTGGTCCTGCACATCAACCGGATGGCCCGGGTGGGCGCCGAGTTCATCAACAACCTGGCCGACCCGGACAGCTTCGTGCGCGCCGTGCACGTGACCGGCGACCTGGAGAATCTGGGCCAGGGCACCCCCGAGGACAAGCGGTACTTCGTCACCGTGGCCGACGAGCGGACCATCTTGCACTTCGGCTCGTCCTACGGCGGCAACGCGCTGCTCGGCAAGATCGCGCACGGGCTGCGCCAGGCCAGCTACGACGGCTGGGCGTCGGGTGAGTTCCTGGCCGAGCAGTTCATGCTGCTCGGCATCACCGACAAGGTGACCGGCAAGAAGTGGCACATCGCGGGCGGCTTCCCGAGCGCGTCAGGCAAGACCAACCTGGCGATGACCCTGTCTCCCGACGCCCTCGGCGATCGCTACTACGTCGAGTTCTACGGCGACGACATCGCCTGGATGTGGGCCGGCCAGGACGGCCGCCTGTACGGCATGAACCCCGAGTTCGGTGTGTTCGGCGTGGCCAGGGACACCAACGAGAAGACCAACCCGACCGCGATCGAGGCCATCGCGCCGGGCACCAAGGCGATCTTCACCAACGTCGCCTACAACGCAAAGACCCAGGAAGTCTGGTTCGAGGGACGCACCCCTAATCCCCCGGAAGACCTCGACGGCTGGCTGGACTGGAAGGGCAGCCCAGTCGCCGACCGCTCCCCCGCGGAGAAGAACGACCCCTGGGCCCACCCGAACAGCCGGTTCACCACCACTCTGGCCAACGTGCCCAATATCGCGGCCGATTACGGCAACCCGGTCGGCGTGCCCATCGACGGCATCATCTTCGGCGGCCGGACCCGGGACCGCGAGCCGCTGATCCGGGCGATCACCGACGTCGCCGAGGGCGTGTACGACGGGCTCACGCTGGGCGCCGAGGCTACCTTCGCCGCCGACGGCCTCGACGGGCAGCTCCGCTATGACCCGATGTCGATGCGCCCGTTCATGTCCTACCCCGAGGGCCCGTACGCCGCGCACTGGCTCAGCGTCATCGGCGCGTGCACCAGCAAGCCCATCTTCGCCCACGTCAACTGGTTCCAGCGGGACCCCGAAGACGGCCATTTCCTGTGGCCCGGCTACCGGGACAACCTGCGCGCGCTGCTGTGGCTGATGCAGCTGCACGACGGCGAGGTAACCGGAATCGAGTCCCCGGTCGGTATCTTGCCGGCCAAGGACGAGCTCAACACCGACGGCCTCGACATCACCGCGGCCGACCTGGACAAACTGCTCACCATCGATGTCGACCGCTGGCGGCAGGAGATCGGCTTCCGCCAGGCATACCTCGAGCAGTTCACCGACCTCCCCGAGGAGATCTGGGCCGCCCACCGCCGCGTCGCGGAGGCTCTCGGCGAATAGGAAACTCAGGCGGCCGCGGGCCGGCGCGCGCCGAGTTCGCTGCGGCCCGCGGGCCGCAGCGAACTGCACTACCGGGGCCCCGGTGATCGGCGCCGGGGCTCCGGGCCCGTCGGGCGGCCCTGAGCTCGGGGGAACTCTTGCGAGGCCCGCAGTAAGCGTGCGTGCCGCCCGGTCTTGCACGGGCGGGTGGCCGTCGCTGCTCCCGATTCCCGGCGCTAGGTGGCCGGGGGCCTCAGGCCGTCCATGAGGAGGTTCAGCAAGCGGCCGGCCTGGGCGTGCTGCCCGGGTTTGCCAGCCACGGCGAAGATGCCGATCAGGCTGGCGGCGATGTCCTCGGCGGTGACGTCGGCGCGCAGGTCGCCGGCGGCGCTGCCGGCGTCGAGGATGGTGGTGATGGCTTCGAGGAGCTCGGTGCGGGACTGGGCTTCGGCGATCGAGCCGGACTCGATCATGGCTGCCAGAGTGCCGAGCATGCCGTGCTTGGTCGCCAGCCAGTCGCCGAACAGGTCCATCCACCGGCGCATCGCCTCGGCGGGGGGCAGCTGTCCGAGCAGCTCGCGGGCGCCGAGGGTCAGGCGCTTGACCTGGTCGTGGTAGACGGCGTCGACGAGTGACTCGCGGGTCGGGAAGCGCCGGTAGAGCGTGGCGATCCCGACGCCGGCCTCGCGGGCGATGGCGCGCATTGACGGCTCGGCTTCGGAGGACGCGAAGACGCGGGTGGCCACCGCGAGCAGCGTGTCGCGGTTGCGGGCCGCGTCCGCGCGAAGGGCGCGGGCATCGGCGTCACTCAAACGGATCACGCTCCACTTGTGCTAGTGTGGTTCCCGTAAACGGAGCATAGTCCGTTTGAGTCTTTTTCTCTTCCCGGGAGGGACGAGCATGCACATCTTCGTCACCGGCGGCTCCGGGCTGACCGGCCCTGCCATCGTCGCCGAGCTCACTGCCGCCGGCCACACCGTCACTGGCCTGGCCCGATCTGACGATGCAGCCGGGCGCCTGCGGGGACTCGGCGCGCAGGCCCTGCGCGGCTCACTGGAAGACCCCGGCAGCCTGCGGGAGGGCGCCCGGGTGGCTGACGGCGTCATCCACATGGCCTTCAGCGGCAGCTTCGGCGACCCCGAGGACCTGGTCAGGCGCGATGTCACGGCGATCGAGACACTTGGACAGGCCCTGGCCGGGTCGGGCAAGCCATTTGTCAGCACGTCGGGCACGCTCGTCATGCCCGCCGGCCGCGTCAGCACCGAGCAGGACGCGCCGGATCCGGAGTCGATGGCCTGGTTCCGCATACCTGGCGAGCAGGCCTGCCTCGCCTTCGCTGACCAGGGGGTCAGGTCCAGCGTCGTACGGCTGGCCCCCACCGTGCACGGCCCGGGTGACTTCGGGTTCATCCCCGCCCTGATCGCGGCCGCGCGCAGGACGGGCGTCTCGGCTTACATCGGCGACGGCGCCAACCGCTGGCCCGCGATCCATCGTCTCGACGCCGCCAGCCTCTTCCGCCTGGCGCTGGAGAAGGCCCCCGGCGGCAGCGCACTGCACGGCGCCGCCGAAAGCGCCATCACCATCAAGAGCGTCGCGGAGCAGATCGGCCGGATCCTTCAGATCCCCACCGCCTCCCTGACCCTGCAGGAGGCGGCCGAGCACCTCGGAAACTCCTCGCTGGCCAGGTTCTTCGCCACCGACGCCCCCGTCTCCAGCACTTACACCCAGGCGCTGCTCGGCTGGACACCGACTCACGCCACGCTGCTGGAGGACATGGAGACCGGTGACTACTTCGCCGCCCAGGCCGCCTGACCGCGGCAAACCGCACGCACCCCGAACACCAGCCTATGGAGACACAGGTGAGTGAACACGATCCCGCGGACAGCATCGTGCGCACTGTGCGCTTCCATGAATACGGCGAACCTGGCGACGTCCTGCACCTGGAGACTGCGGCCGTGCCGGCGCCTGGCCCAAGCCGCATCCGCGTCATGGTGCACGCCTGCGGACTGACCCCGGCCGACTGGGCGCTGTGCCGCGGCCTGTTCCCCGGCGACCTGCCCCGGGGCATCGGGATCGAGGTATCCGGCACCGTCGACGCCGTCGGCGACGGCGTCACCGGCGTCGCCGCGGGCGACCTCGTCTTCGGAACCGCCGACTGGCGCGGCGCCCCGGTCGCAGGCGCGTCAGAGCGCGCGATCATGGACCACTGGTTCCCCGTGCCTAGGGGACTCGCCCTTGAGCAGGCGGCCGCCCTGCCAATGGCGCTGGAGACCGCTTACCGCAGTCTCGCGCAGCTCGGCCTGTCCGCGGGGCATCCGACGATCCTGATCCACGGCGCCGGGAGCACCGTCGGATTTGCCGCCGTGCAGATCGCGCTCATCCGCGGAGCCCGGGTGATCGCCACCGCCGGGCAGACCTACGCCCAGCAGCTGCGCGATCTGGGAGCCGCCGTGACCGCCTATGGGCCCGGCATGGTCGAACGGGTCAACGCCCTCAGCGGCGGCCCGGTCGACCTGATCCTTGACACCGCGCCGGTCAGCGGCGCGCTGCCCGACCTCGTCCAGATCGCCGGCGGCGACCCGAAACGCGTCCTCACGATCGCTGACTTCGCCGCCGCCAAAGAACTCGGCGTGCGTGACAGCTTCGAGGAGGGCCAGACCCAGCGCTTCGACGTGTTCGGTGAATTCGCGCAGTTCGCCGCCGACGGCAGGTTCACCGTACCGATCGCCGGAACCTTCCCTCTCGCAGACTGGCGCACTGCCCTGGAGATAAGCCCTCAGCGGCCAGGCCCGCGGCAAGCTCCTGCTGCTGCCCTGAAGACCAGCGGCCGTGGGCCGGGCCGCCGCGCTGTGCCGGGTAGGGGATAAGCCTTTGGGTGCTCGGGCTGCCATGACAGCCTTGCCGCGCCGCCCGCGATCGCCTTGCCGGTGAACTCCTCGCTGCCGGTGTAGATAGTGCCGGCAGCTCAGGGCGCTACGGCACGCTCGACGCAGTCGCGTAGCAGGGCCCGGCGGCGCCCGTGTTCGCTCGCGGGCTCGCCGGCGGTGGCGGCATAGAAGCCGCTGGCCGGCGACCAGGTGCACGCCATCGCGAGAACCAGGGCGAACAGGTCGACGGGGTCACCTGGACGCACTCGGCCGGCCGCCTGGGCCCGGGCAATGGCGTCGAGTTTCGGCTTGTCATCGGAAGCGTCGGACAGCCGGCCGGCCGGACGCCGCTCCAGCCGGAGCCAGGCGATAAGACGGACCAGCTCGGGATGGCGCAGGTTCTCGTCGTAGATCCCGACGGCCCAGCCGGGCAGGTCGTTCGCGTCGAACGGGACGGCGCTGATCAGGCGGTCGGCGCGATCGGCGATGACCGCGTCGAACAGGCCGTCCTTGCTGCCGAAGTAGCCGTAGAGCTGGGCTTTGTTGGTGCGCGCGGCCGCGATGATGCGGTCGATCCGGGCGCCGGCGATGCCGCGCTCAGCAAACTCCTCCGCGGCCGCGTCGAGGATGCGCTGGCTGGTCGCGGCCCCCCGTGGCGTGGTCGGCAGTTCGGGCATGAGATCACCTTAACAGACAGACTAGTTGGTTTGTTTTCCGGGCAGAAGACGGCTACCGTGAAACAGACCGAATAGTCTGTCTTGGAGGGCTCATGCGTACTACCACCGGATGGCAGAGCACCGACGGTTCCACCGCGCTGCGACGGATTCCGATCGAGCGCCGCGACCTGCGCGACGATGACATCGCGGTGCGCGTCGACTACTGCGGCGTGTGCCACAGCGACCTGCACCGGATCCACGGCGCCTTCGGGGGCGGAGAGACACCGGTCACCGGCCACGAGTTCACCGGCACGGTTTCCGCCGCCGGCGCCGCCGTAACCGGCTTTGCCCCGGGTGACCGGGTCGCGGTCGGGACCATCATCGACTCCTGCGGGGTCTGCCCGATGTGCCAGGCGGGGCAGGAGAACTTCTGCTACGAGGGCGCCACCAGCACCTACGGTGGGACTGACCGCGTTGACGGCAGGCAGACGCAGGGCGGCTACAGCCGTGACTACGTGCTGCGCGCGAAGTTCGCCTACCGGCTGCCCGGCGGGCTCGACCCGGCCGCCGCCGCCCCGCTGATGTGCGCCGGGATCACCATGTGGGAGCCCCTGCGGGCAGCCGGGACCGGGCCGGGCAGCCAGGTCGCCGTGGCCGGCCTCGGTGGGCTCGGGCACCTCGGAGTGAAGCTCGCCGCCGCGCTTGGCGCCGAGGTCACCGTGCTGAGCCGGACGCCGGACAAGGCCGACGACGCGGCCAAGCTCGGCGCCGCCGGCCTGCTGGTCACCACCGATGACAAGCAGATGGAGCAGGCCCGCGGGCGGTTCGACCTCATCCTGGACACCATCTCCGCCCCGCACGACCTCTCGCCGCTGCTGCGCCTGCTGACCCTGGACGGCACGCTCAGCGTGCTCGGCTACCCCATCGGCGAGATCCCGCTGCGGGTCATGGACCTGACCTACGGCCGGAAGAAGCTGACCTCCTCGGGTACCGGCGGCCGCCGCGGCACAGCGGAGATGCTGGCCTTCAGCGCCGAGCACGGGATCAGCGCGGACATCGAGCTGCTCCCCTCGGCCCGCGTCCAGGACGCCCTCACCCGCCTGGATCGAGGCGACGTCCGCTACCGCTTCGTGCTGGACCTCTCCGACCTCGACTAGGGCCTGCGCCATCCTGAGGGACTCCCGCGATCACATCAACGCGATGGAGGCGAACCCGGCCGCCTCCATCGCGGCGATCTGGCCGCGCTCACCGGCGGGCAGGTGGTCGCCGCGGCCAGCTAATGGCGGCGGGTCACGATGATCGGCAGTTCGCTCGGCACCAGAGTGCTGCTGACCACGGGGTGCACGGCGGCGCCGTCGGCGAGGCGCAGCTGCCAGTGGGCGGCGATCACGCTGAGCAGCAAGGTTGACTCGGTCCAGGCGAACCCCTCTCCGATGCAGTTCCTGATGCCCTGGCCGAACGGGAAGAACGTTGCCCGTACATCGCTCCTGCTGTAGTCGGTGGCCCACCGGTCGGGATCGAAGCGGTCGGGATCGCGGTGCAGCCGAGCGTCCCGGTTGAGCGCGTACGGGCTGAAGAAGATCCTGCTTCCCGCCCGGAGCCGGTGACCGTCCAGCTCGACATCGGCGAGCGCCCGGCGGGGCAGTATCCAGACCGGGCTGTACAGGCGCAGCGCCTCGGTGATCACTGCGCGGGTGAAAGGGAGCCTGCTCAGGGTCTCGTAGCCGGCATCGGCGCCGGCTAGCACGAGGTCGGCTTCCTCCTGGAGGCGCTGCTGGACCTGCGGGTGCTGAGCCAGCAGGTAGCAGGCCCAGGCGATGGTGTTTCCCGTCGTCTCAGAACCCGCGATGACGAGGGTGGTCACTTCGTCGCGCAACTGATCGTTGGTCATCCCCGCGCCGGTGTCGTCGTCGCGGGCGCGCATGAGGATCGAGATCAGGTCGCCATGGTCCGCTCCCACCCGCCGGTAGCCGTCGATGACGTCTGTCAGCAGCGTGCGCAAACGCCGGTTGGCCGCGCTGAACCGCCGGTTGGACCGGGTCGGCACCCACGCGAGCCCCGGAACATTCGCGCTGATTCCCCGGGCCACGAGTTCGGAAAGGAGCACGCGCAGGAGTCGCTCGATCTCATCGATGGTGTTCCCGCCGATGTCGCTGGAAAGAAGCGTCCTGGTCAGCACCGTGAGCGTGATCGACCGCATCTCCCGGTCAAGGGCAAGCGTCCCGCCATCTGGCCATGCGATGATGCGCGGCACCGCGACATCCCGCATCGTGCCCACGTAGCGGGCGATCTCGGCGCGATGGAACGCTGGCTGCATGAGACGCCGCTGCCGCTGATGGCTCTCGCCTTCGGACATCACGAGCCCGCTGCCTATCAGCCGCCTGGCCCGGCCGAAGTTGAGGCCCTTGCTCAGCTTCCTGGCCTCGCCGACCATCGCCTGCCTGATGGCACCCGGGCTGTTCAGCACGTAAAAGCGGAGCGGCCCGAACCGGATGCGAACCACATCGCCGTGCTCCCTGGCCCGCTGGAACAACGCGAGCGGGTCGCGGCCGAACTCGAGCGCGTGCCCCAGAACCCGCTGTCCGCCCGGCATCGTGCGGACGTCACGCGTGACCTCCCCGCTGGCTACGGTCATCTTCCGCGCTCCTGACAGCATCCGCCACCACCCGCCGCTGACGAATGCGGCACCTGGCCAGTCGTTACTGATACACCGCCGAAGGAACAACGCGTAATCGGCCCAACAAGATGCCTCCGCGGCCGGAATAGGGCTGGCCGCTCTCGCGTTCTTACCTCGCGTCGATGCGCTAGTGTCCCCCGGGCTCTAATAACTGCCTTCATGGAATACCGTCCGGCTGGAGCCATGTTGTGCCTTTCGCCGTGAGGCGACCTGCGCACCGGCCACGGCACGCCCTCGCGAGCACACGCTCCCGGGGGCGCTGTCATGTCCGGCCCCGTCCGTCACTGGCCGGGGCCGGACGCAGCGCTCTGCAGCTCCCGGAAACGGCGTCACCACGTCCGACCTGGGAATATTAGTGGATTAGCCACGGCGCAGGTAGCGCCGCGGATCTGGCTGGGCATCCTGCGGTCAGAACTTGATCGACACCTTCAGCGCGTTGCCAGTCCGGTCGTGGGCGATGCGGAAGGCCTCCTCGACGCTGCCGATCGGCAGCACGTGGCTGAGCAGCGGGGCCACGTCGATCACGCCGTCAGCAATCATCCGCACGGCATACCGGAACGATTCAAGCCCCGGCTCGCCCTGGGCGCCGAAGGTCGAGTAGGCGGTCAGCTTCCGCCGGAAGAAGTTACTGAACGGGAACGGGTAATTGCCGGTGCCTTCCGGCAGGCCAAACCAGACGACGGTCGCCCCGACGGCAGCCAGCTGCAGGCTCAGCGGGAACGCCTCACGGCTGCCGACCGCCTCCACGACCACGCCGGCCCCCTGCCCGCCGGTGGCTTCCAGCACTGCCGACCGGAAGTCGGCGGCGCCCGCGTCCACGGCCAGGTCCGCGCCCAGGTGCCGGGAGTAGGCCAGGCGCGCGGGCGACTTGTCCGACACCAGCACGCGGGCCGCCCCGGCCCGCTTGAGGAGGAACGTGAAGAAGGCGCCCGCGGACCCCTGCCCGATGACAGCGGCATCCTTGCCGATGAGATCGAGCGGATGGCAGCGGAGTGCGTAGATGACCGTGCCGAGTTGCTGCGCCATGAGCAGGTGGCTGAGCGGCGCCGCGGCGGGCAACTGCATGCAGGCAGAGCCAGGGAGCGCCTGGTACTCGGCCAGGCACCTCCCGGCGGCAAAATGCGGGACGGTAAGCACGCGATCGCCCGGCTCGAAGCCGGGGCAGCGCGACTCCGCCACCTCCCCCACGCTCTCGTGCCCAGGGTGGCCGGCGGCCACGGGCTGCGGCGGCGCTTCAAGGAACACACTGTGCAGATCGGAGCCGCAGATGGACGCATAGGCGGTCCGCACCAGGATCTGGCCGTCCGCGACCGGCGGCAGCGGCGCGTCCTCGCACACCACACGTCCCACGTCGACCCAGCGCGCAGCCTTCATCAGAAACCGCCCGCGAAACTCCTGGCTTCAGCCAGGGGGAGGTAGGGGTGAAGTTGGTTAAACGTGGCGCTGGTTCTGGACATAGCGCTTGACAACCTCCAAGGTCGCGCCGCCCGCAGTGGCGACGAAGTAGCTGTTGGTCCACAAGGTTGGCAGGTGCCGGCGCAGGTGCGGGATCTCCTGCCGCAAAAGCCACGACGAGCGGCCTTTGATCTGCTTTACTAGCCGGCGAATCCCGTCATGCGGATCGCAGGCCACGAGCAGGTGCCCATGGCCCGGCATCGCCTCCAGTTCCGCGACCGGCGCGTCTCGTCCGGCGCACACGTCGCGGATGATCTGCGTGAGCCGTTCGTCCACCTCGCCCGTGATGACCTTCCGCCGGTACCTGGGACACCAGACCACGCGGTAAGTGCAGGGATAGACGACGTTGCTGCCTGATCGGGCTTCTTCCGCCCATGCCGTAGGCGGCGAGGTGCTGTATACTCGTTATTGTGTTCGAGACGGTGCGCTACAGCTACCGGCTGCGCCCGGGCGCGCAGGCCGAACGCGCGCTGATCGCCGAGTGGGGCCGGTGCCGGTGGCTGTGGAACGAAGCGGTCCACCAGCACAAGACCGGACGCAAGCCCACGATCTGCAAGCTGTCGAAGCTGCTGACCACTGCCCGCGCAGCCAATGAGTGGCTCCGCGACGGCTCCCAGGTCGCTCAGCAGCAGACACTGCGGACCTACATGCGGGCCCTGGACCACTCCTTCAAAGTCAAGGGCCGCCGCAGGCCGGCCGTCAAGCGGCGCAAGGACACCTGGCCGTCGCTGGAATACACCGCCCGCGGCTTCCGCATCCGCGACCGCCGCCTGCTGCTCCCCAACGGGGTGAGCGTCGCGGTCGTATGGTCTCGCGACCTGCCGTCCGCGCCCAGCAGCGTCCGTATCTACCAGGACAGCCTCGGCCACTGGTACGCCTCCTTCGTCGTGACCCGTGAGATCGAGCCAGCGTCACACGCGCCTGGCTCGATCGGTATCGACTGGGGCGTGTTGGTCACTGCGACGGCCACCGATCCGGCCTATGACCTGCCGTACGGCGGGCACCGCAAACGCTGCGCCGCTGCAGTGGCCCGGGCGCAACGGCGCATGTCCCGGCGTCGTCGGCCGCGCGGCCAGGCCCCGTCCAACGGATACCGCCGCGCCCGGCGGGAAGCCGCGAAGCTGCACAAGAAAGCTGCGCGGCAGAACACTCAGGCGGCCAGGGTGTGGGCCAGGCGCGTGGTGGATGATCATCAGGTGATCGCCGTTGAGGATTTCCGGCCGCGTTTCCTGGCCCGGTCGACCATGGCCAGGAAGGCCGCTGACGCTGCGATCGGCGCGGCTAGAAGGGAATTGATCGAGCGGGGCACGCGGGCGGGCCGGAGGGTGGTGCTGGTTCCGCCCGCCTATACGACGATGACGTGCGCGCAGTGCGGGACGAGAGCCAAGGAACGCCTCACGCTCGCCGACCGGGTCTTCGTGTGCGCGGCCTGCGGATACAGCGCCGGCCGTGACCGGAACGCCGCGAGGGTGATCCTCGCCATGGCAGAACGCGGCCATGCTGGTGCTGACGACATAAGACACCCCTCCCGCCCCCCTTCCGGGGTCGCGGGCGGTATGCAGTCTGAGCCACAAATCCCCCGGCTTTCAGCCATAGGGAAGCGTTAAGTGCTGGACAGGTACGGGGGGGACCTCGATCGCGGCGAACAAAGTCCCCGGGGCCCGGGCTGCGCTGGCCTGGGAGCCGTGGATAGCCAGGAACGCGCGGCTGTGGAACGACGCCAATGTCCTGGCGCTCAGCCTCAAGCGGCTGGCACCCGACGTGGCCGTCGAGTGTGTCCGGGCGTTCCTCGAGGTCGAGGCCGAAGACCCGTCGGAGTCGGCCAGCATCGACCTGATCAGGCGGCTCTAAGGCAAGTCCGCCCCAGCCGCACTGGCGCCGGGGTCATGGCCCGGGTTATTGTCCATAAAGACGATTGAGTTAGTCGGAAATATGAGGATGGCCATGACCGGTACGCCAGCGAGCATCCCACCCTCTGCGCCATGGCTGGCGCACCTGCGCCGGGAGGCCGAGCGGTTCGCGGAGGTCCTGACGCAGTCGCCGCGGCAAGTGCACGTGCCTGCCTACCCGGACTTCGCCGTGTACACCCTGGCCGTACACATCGGCCGGGCGCTGAGGCTGTTCCACGGCATCATCGACACCGGCAGCGGGGAGTATCCGGCCGCCGGGGTGCCCGGCGACCAGGATGTCGCCGATTGGGTGCGGGCGGCGATCGACCCGCTGGTCACGTTGCTCAGTGAGGTTCCGCCGGACAAGCCGGTGCCCTTCCCGCACCAGGCCGGGGACCGGCCCGCCGGGCTGATCGCCCCGCTGCTCGCAGTCGAGATCGGCGTGCACCGCTGGGACGTGGAGTCCGTCCTCGGCAACCATCTCCCCATTCCGCCGGACCTGGCGGTGCAGGAAGTGGAGAGCGTATTCGCCAACTTCGTCCCCGGCTGGCCGGTAGCGGCGTGCCCGGCATCGGTGGCGGCGTCTGGCTGCGGACCACGGATACCCCGGCCGCCTGGGGCGCCCGGGTGAGCGACGGCCGCCTGGTGACCGAGCGCGCACCCGATGAGCCGTCCGGCACCGCCGTCACTGTGACCGGCACGGCGCAGGACATCGCGCTGCTGATCTGGAAGCGGGCGGTACCGCCTCGCCCCGAACTGGACGTGACTGGGTCAGCGGACGTCCTCAAGCGCTTCCTCGCGACCGACTACATCCCCGATCCGCGCACCACGCCCGCGCACTGAACTGCCGCGCCGCACCCTGGACGACCTCGCGGGACTCGCCATCCCCGCACGGCTGCGGCCTCGCAGATGCGGTCAGGCGGCGGCGCGTTCACTGGCGGGACGGCGGCGCAGGCCCGGATTCTGCAGGGCTGGTGGCACGTAAGCCTGGTCGAGCGTGCCGACGTCGGTGCCGGGCGGGACGATCTCGTCGATCTGGTCGAGGATGTCGTCGGTGAGCCTGACGTCGGCGGCGGCGAGCAGGTCATCGAGCTGCTCCATCGTGTGCGGCCCGATGATCGCGCTGGTCACGCCGGGATGGGCGATCGCGAACGCTATAGCGAGGTGCGTCATCGGCAGGCCTGCCTTTTCGGCGACCGGGATGAGCTTTTCGACGACGTCGATCCGGCGCTCGTCGTTGAGGTGCCTGAAAAGGCCAGCTCGGCGCAGGTCGCTCTGCTGGCCCTTGCGGACACGGCCGGTGAGCATCCCCTGCCCGAGCGGACCCCACACGAGGATGCCCATCCCGTAGCGTTGCACGATCGGCAGCACTTCGCGTTCGATGCCGCGGCTGAGGATGGAGTAGGGCGGCTGATCGGTGCGGAACCGTTCCAGCCCGCGCCGCTCGGCGACCCACTGGGCTTCGACGATGTCGGACGCGGGCATCGCGGATCCCCCGACCGCACGGACTTTCCCGCTGTGGATCAGGTCGGAGAGCGCGGACAGCGTTTCCTCGATGCCGGTGCCGGGGTCCGGCCGGTGGAGCTGGTAGAGATCGATGTAGTCGGTCTGCAGGCGGCGCAGCGAGTTCTCGACCGCGGTCATGATCCAGCGCCGCGAGGCTCCCTGATGGTTGGGATCGTCACCTATCGGGCGGCTGAACTTGGTCGCGAGCACGACGCTGTCGCGGCGCCCTTTGAGCGCTTTGCCCACGACCACTTCGGACTCGCCGTACGCGTCGGCGGTGTCGACGAAGTTGATCCCTGCATCCAGCGCCTTGTGAATGATGCGGACCGAGTCGTCGTGGTCGGGGTTGCCGATGTGCGTGCCGAGTGCCAGGGCGCCGAGCGCGTAGGGGCTGACCTTGATGCCAGTCCGGCCGAGGGTGCGATAGTGCATGCGGGCTCTCCCGGGGTATTCTGAGCTTAAGCGGAACGCTCTTCCAGAAGATACGGAAAAGCATTCCGGAAAGCAAGTGAGCCGGAACAAGCGAGGGAGTGTCGTGGCCAAGAACACGGCGCTGGCCGGAACCGACCCGGCCGGCTCCGGCTCCGGCTCCGCGGATCCTGGCGCGGGTGAGCGCGCGCCGCGCCGGCTGCGCGTGGACGCGCAGCGCAACATCGCCTCTCTGCTCGAGGCAGCGAAGGTCATCTTCGGTACCTCAGGCGTGGACGCACCCGCGAAGGAGATCGCTGATCTGGCCGGTGTCGGAGTCGGAACGCTGTACCGGCACTTCCCGCAGCGCTCCGATCTGGTCACGGCCGTGCTTCAGCGCGAGATAGATGCCTGCGCCGACGCGGGACCGGCACTGTCCGGCGCGCACGAGCCCGGAGCAGCGCTCGCGAAGTGGCTCCAGCGGTACACCGAGTTTCTGGCCACCAAACGAGGACTCGCCGCGGCCCTGCACTCCGGCGATCCAGCGTTCGACGCTCTGCCTGGCTACTTTTTCCAGCGGCTCGAACCCGTTCTCGGCTCGCTGCTCGAAGCCGCGACAGCGGCCGGCCAGATCCGTGCCGACATCAGCGCCAAGGACCTGCTGCGCGCCGTCGCCCATCTGTGCATGCCCGTACCCGGCGAGGGACCCGCCTACAGTCAGCGCATGGTCGCCGTCCTCATTGATGGGCTGCGCTACGGCGCTGAGTTTCGGCGGCAGGGGCTCTAACGATCTTCAATAGCGGGAGTTACGGGAGGGTGTGAGGTCGAGCCTGGTACCGGTGAGGAAGCCGTCGAGGAAGCCGGGCCGGTACTGCATCTGCCTGAAGCCCTTGCGCTGGTCATCGCGGGAACGGCGGCCGTGGTGCACCCGGTAGATCAGCCGGGGCCGGCAACCCGGCCTGACGGCGATCAGCGCGGCCAGCGACACCCGGTTGTTACTCCCGCCGGTCACCCGCACCACCGGAGTACGGCCGCGCCGCCCCCAAGGTCCGGCCCATGGGCGGCCTCAGGCCCGGCCTGATTCGTCTTCGAAGACCAGCCAAGCGCCCAGGTCCGCCGCCGTCTTTTACCACGGGCCAGGCCTCCTCCCTCCACCTCGCGATCGCCGCCTCGTCCCGCTCGGCCGCCCGCCGCGCCGAGACCTGCACGCTCCACCCGAGCCGGTGCAGCAGCACATCCAGCCCGGCCTGCATGTACTCCACCTTGAACCAGCACTGGTCCTCCCAGCCCCAGATGGCCGGGCCGGCATCCAGTACCGCCTCCAGCTCGCTTACCTGGGCCGCGGTGAGCTTACACCGGGCCCCGCCGGCGCCCCTGGAGGCCAGCGCCGCCCGGCCGCCCGCGGCCAGCGCCCGCCGCCACCGGTTCACCGACATCCGCGACACCCGGAACTGCTTCGCCACCTCCCGGTCACTGACCCCCGCCTCGATCAGCTCCGCCGCCGCCAGCCGCACCTGCTCGCGCCGGGCCCGCTCCTGCGCCGTCAGCCCGCCGCCATCCGGATACCTCATGACACCGGCTACTGCGACGCGGCAGCCATCACCAGAGGCAGTAATCCCCAAAAATGAAGATCGGGTTAGCAGGTCAGCTGCGCAGGGTCTGGCTGGGCGGCAGGTCGAACTGGCGCCGGTAGGCGGCGCTGAACTGGCTCGGGCTGGCCCAGCCCCACTGGCGGGCCACAGCGGCAACCGTCACCCCGCTGGCCGGGTCGGCGGCCCGCAGTTGC
The DNA here is from genome assembly GCA_049284535.1 of Streptosporangiaceae bacterium. Classification (GTDB taxonomy): domain Bacteria; phylum Actinomycetota; class Actinomycetes; order Streptosporangiales; family Streptosporangiaceae; genus Palsa-504. Next base: position 17 of record JBAPYC010000027.1, on the reverse strand, counting down.
TGGTGGGCGCGCGCGAG
>JBAPYC010000026.1:0-6420 GCA_049284535.1 Streptosporangiaceae bacterium | reverse complement strand
CCGTGCTCGCCGGTGATCGAGCCGCCGTGCTCCAGGCAGGCGTCCAGGATCGCACCGGACAGCTTCTCGGCCGCGTTCTCCTCCCCGGGCACCGAGTCGTCGTACAGCACCAGCGGGTGCAGGTTGCCGTCCCCGGCGTGGAACACGTTGGCCACCCGGATCCCGGCCTCCTCCGACAGCGAGGCGATCTGGGCCAGCATCGCGCCCAGCGAGGTCCGCGGCACCACCCCGTCCTGGACGATGAACGCCGGGCTGATCCGGCCCACCGCGGCGAACGCCGATTTGCGCCCGGCCCAGATGAGGGCCCGCTCGGCCGGGTCATCGGCCGCCCGGATCTCGGTCGCGCCGGCCTTCTCGCAGATCGAGCGGACCGTGGTCAGCTCGGCTTCGACCTCGGCGGCCGGGCCGTCCAGCTCGACGATCAGCACCGCGCCCGCCCCGGCCGGGTAGTTGCAGTGCACCGCGGCCTCGGCCGCCTCGATGGCCAGCGCGTCCATCATCTCGATGGCGGCGGGCACGATGCCGGCCGCGATGATGTCCGAGACGGCCTGGCCGCCCTGGGCCGTGGTGCCGTAGGCGGCCAGCAGCGTGTGCACCACCTCGGGCACCGGCATCAGCTTGACCACGATCTTGGTCACGATGCCGAGCGTGCCTTCGGAGCCGGTGAACGCGCCGACCAGGTCGTAGCCCGTGGTGATCCCGGACCCGTCACCGAGCCAGGTCAGCTCGCCGGCCGGGGTGACGATCTCAAGACCGGTCACGTGGTGCACGGTGAACCCGTGCTTCAGGCAGTGCGCGCCGCCCGAGTTCTCCGCCACGTTGCCGCCCACTGAGCACACCACCTGACTGGACGGGTCGGGCGCGTAGAACAGGCCGAACGGCGCCGCGGCCTTGCTCACGGCCAGGTTCGTGACCCCTGGCTCCACCACGGCCCGCCGGCTCACCGGGTCGATCTCGACGATGGCGCGCATCCGCGACATCACGATGAGCACGCCGGTCTCGCTCGGCAGCGCGCCGCCGGAAAGACCGGTGCCGCTGCCGCGGGCCACGAATGGCACCCCGGCCTGCGCACAGCAGGTCACCACCGCGGCGACCTCGGCCGCCGAAGCGGGCAGCACGACCAGCGCCGGCACGGCCCGGTGCGAGGTCAGGCCGTCGCACTCATAGGTGCGCAGCTCCAGCGGGTCCGTGATCACGTTGCCCGGGCCGCAGATGTCCCGCATCCGCGGCACCAGAGCCTGGATGGTCGCCGTCACGCCGCACCACCTCGCCCGGGAAAAGCGTCAGACATGCCCTGTGCTGATTGTCTCCTTTTCCCCCGTACCCGCCAATGCCGCACCTAAGGCATGCGCTCGTAGGCGGGGATGGTGAGGAAGTCCGCGAAGTTGTCGGCCAGCGCGACCTCGGTGAACAGCGAGACCGCCTGGCCGTAGCGCTCGGCGTCGAAGCTGTCACCGCTCGCGGCCCGGATCTTGCTCAGCTCCTCGTCGATCAGCCGCTCGACTAGTTCTTGGCCAACGATCCGGCCGTCATCCAGGGGCACGTCGTTGTGGATCCACTGCCAGATCTGGGACCGGGAGATCTCGGCCGTGGCCGCGTCCTCCATCAGGTTGAAGATGCCCACCGCGCCGCTGCCGCCCAGCCAGCTGGCGAGGTACTGCAGGGCCACGCTGATGTCGTTGCGCAGCCCGTCCTCGGTGATCTGACCAGGCGTCTTGCTCACCGCGAGCAGGTCCTCGGCGGTGACGCTGACGTCTTCGCGGCTCTTGCCGAGCTGGTTCGGGCTGGCGCCCAGCACGCCGTCGAAGATCTCCTTGCAGATCGGGACCAGGTCCGGGTGCGCCACCCAGGAGCCGTCGAAGCCGTCCTGCGACTCGCGCGTCTTGTCCTCCCGGACCTTGGCCAGCGCCTTGGCGTTGACCTCCGCGTCGCGCCGGCTCGGGATGAACGCGGCCATCCCGCCCATCGCGTGCGCGCCGCGCCGGTGGCACGTCTTGACCAGCAGCTCGGTGTAGGCCCGCATGAACGGGGCGGTCATCGTGACCGAGTTCCGCTCGGGCAGGACGAACTCCCGGCCCCGGGTGCGGAACTTCTTGATCACGCTGAACAGGTAGTCCCAGCGGCCCGCGTTCAGCCCGGAGGAATGCTCCCTGAGCTCGTAGAGGATCTCCTCCATCTCGAACGCGGCCGGGATCGTCTCGATCAGCACCGTGGCCCGGATCGTGCCCCGCGGGATGCCCAGGGTGTCCTGAGCCAGGTTGAAGGCGTCGTTCCACAGCCGCGCCTCGAGATGGCTTTCCATCTTGGGCAGGTAGAAGTACGGGCCCTTGCCCTTGTCGAGCTGCCGCTGGGCGCTGGCCGTCATGTACAGCGCGAAGTCGGTCAGGCTGCCGGAGGCCCGCGCGCCGTCGATCAGGATGTGCTTCTCGTCCAGGTGCCAGCCGCGCGGCCGGACCACGATCGTGGCCAGCTCCTCATCCGGCCGCAGCGCGTACTCCTTGCCCTCATCAGAGCGGTAGTCGACGTTCCGGTCCAGCGCGTCCACCAGGTTGAGCTGGCCGCCGATCATGTTGTCCCAGAGCGGGGTGTTGGCGTCCTCGAAATCGGCCAGCCACACGTTCGCCCCGGAGTTGAGGGCGTTGATCGTCATTTTCTTGTCGGTGGGCCCGGTGATCTCCACCCGGCGGTCGACCAGGCCGGGGGCGGGCTCGGCGACCCGCCAGGCCGGGTCGTCCCGGATGTCGGCCGTCTCGGGAAGGAAGTCCAGCATGGCCCCGCCGGACAGCTCGGCCTGGCGGCGCCGGCGGGCGGCCAGCAGCTCGGCCCGGCGTGAGCCGAGCTCGGCGTGCAGGGCGGCGATGAGGTCGATGGCCTGCGGTGTCAGGATCTCGTCGTAGCGATCGCCGTACGGGCCCGTGATCTCCACGCGTTCGGTTCCCGGCATGTCTTTTGCTCCTCCCGGCTCGTGCCTTACATCCTAGGCGGGCCGCTCCGGCGAGGGCAGGGGGGTGCCAGCGGGCAATCACGCGTCGGCGCATCCGGTAATGGCCTCGCTAATTCGCGGGAAAGGTAAAGGCCGTTTTACCGGCATTGATAAAGGGGCGGCAATTTCTCGGTACCGGAACGGTCTTTTCCCGCGAGTTATCTCGATGCCGCTGAGCTGGAAGTTCAGGGAGAGATCGGCGTCTGGCGCTACCGGGACCCGGTGCGGGGTGATAAGCTTCTATATCCCTTACTGACCGGTACGACCGCCCTTGAACGCCCGCATTAAACTGTCGAAAGTATACCAAGGAATATGACGCTCAGTCAAACCAATTCTCCTGGCACGGCGGCTATCAGCGCCGAGCAGGCGTACCTCGATACGCTTTATCGGCTGCTCGACGAGGCGCGGGACCGGACCGAGCGCGCGCTCACCCAGACCCAGGCCAGCGGCGGGGCCGGGGGGACCTTCCAGGCCCGGGTCGAGCGCGACATCACCGCGGCCGAGCAGGCCCGGCGGCTGGCCCAGCTGAACGCGGTGGAGCACGGCCTGTGCTTCGGCCGCACCGACGCCGAACCGACCCCTGATCGCGCAGGAACGCTCTACATCGGCCGGATCGGGCTGCGGGACGACGAGCACGAGCCGCGGCTCATCGACTGGCGCGCCCCGGCCGCGCAGCCGTTCTATGCGGCGACCCCGAAAGACCCGCACGGGCTGATCCGCCGCCGCCACATCTACACCAGGCGCCGCGCCGTCACCGGGGTCGACGACGAGGTCTTCGACCTGGACCAGCTCCCGGAGAGCGACCGCCGGAGCCTATCCGGCGAGGCCATGCTGATCGCCAGCATCACCAGCCGCCGGACCGGGCGGATGAGCGACGTGGTCGCCACCATCCAGGCCGAGCAGGACCGGGTCATCCGGGCCGCGCTGCAGGGCGTCCTGGTCGTCCAGGGCGGCCCCGGCACCGGCAAGACCGTGGCCGCGCTGCACCGGGCCGCGTACCTGCTGTACACCCACCGCCGCACGCTGGAGCGCCGCGGCGTCCTGGTCATCGGCCCGAACACCACCTTCCTGCGCTACATCAGCCAGGTACTGCCCTCACTCGGCGAGACGGACGTGGTGCTCAGCTCGATCGCCGAGCTGTTCCCCGGCGTCAGCGCCGCGCCCGACGATGACCCCGACGCCGCCGTGGTCAAGGGCGACGTGCGGATGACCGGGGTGCTGCGCCGCGCGGTGCGGGCCCGCCAGCAGCTGCCGCCGGGCGACCTGGAGATCACCGTCGACGGCGTCGACATGACGGTGCCGCGCGAGACGGTGGTGCGCGCCCGGGACCGGGCCCGCGGCACCCGCAAGCCGCACAACGTGGCGCGCAAGCTCTTCGTCACCGACCTGCTCGGCGCGCTCGCGGCCGCCGAGGCCCGGGCGCTCGGCCGCCAGCTCGACCCCGACGACCTCCCGTACACGCGGTCCCGGCTGTGGGACGAGCCGCCAGTACGCGCGGCCATCGACGGGCTCTGGCCGCTCCTGACCCCGCAGCGGCTGGTGGCCGGGCTGCTGGCCTCGGAAGGTGCCATCCGGGCCGCCGCGTCCGGTTTTACTGCGGCCGAACGGGCGGCGCTGCACCGGCCCGCTCATCCCGATGCGTGGACCGTGGCCGACGTCCCGCTGCTGGATGAAGCCGCTCAGCTGCTCGGTACCGACGACTCGGCGGACAAGGCGCGGCGGCGCGCGGCCGAGCGGGAGCGGCGGCTGGAGGAGAAGTACGCCGCCGAGGTGCTCGAGATCACCGGCCTGGAGGGGCAGGGGTTCGTGGATGCCGCCACCCTGGCCGACTGGAACCGCGACAGCGGCCAGCAGCTGACCACGGCCGAACGGGCCTGGGCCGACCCGAACTGGGCCTACGGGCACGTCATCGTGGACGAGGCGCAGGAGCTGTCCGCGATGGCCTGGCGGATGGTGATGCGCCGGATCCCGACCCGGTCGCTGACCGTGGTCGGGGACGTGGCCCAGCGGGGGAGCGCGGCCGGCGCCCGCTCCTGGTCGCAGATGCTCGACACCTACGTAAAGGGCCGCTGGCGCGAGGAGCGGCTGACCGTCAACTACCGGACCCCGGCCGAGATCATGGCCCTGGCCGCTGACGTGCTCGCCGCGGTGGCCCCGGACGAGCGGCCGCCCGAGTCGGTGCGCGAGGAGGGTGTGGCCCCGGTGGCGGTTCGTGGCCTGGCAGGAGTCCCGGCGGTGGTGGCGGCCGAGCTGGCCGACATGGGCGACGGCGGCCGGCTGGCCGTGATCGCCCCCGCAGCCCGGATCGCGGAGCTGACCCGGGCCCTGCCGTCGGCGGTGCCCGGCGACCAGGCCGAGGTGCTGGATTCGCCGGTCGCCCTGCTGACCGTGGGTCAGGCCAAGGGCCTGGAGTTCGACCGGGTGGTGCTGGCCGACCCGGCCGGGATCTGGGCCTCCTCGCCCGCCGGCGGCCACGACCTCTACGTGGCCATCACCCGCGCCACCCACCGCCTCACCGTGGTCCACGACGGCGACCTGCCCGAGGCCCTGCACCGCCTCACCCCCACCCCCACCTCCGCTGCTGCCGCCGCTGGGCCACCGCGACCATGACCAGCCCCGCCCTAACGCCCCGACCATGATCATGGGCATTTTCGAACACTATTTGGTCAAAAGTGCCCATGATCATGAAAGCTGAATCCGTGCTGGGCGTGGTGGCGGCCCGGGCTGCCGCGGGGAACCGGCCCGGCGCGCGCGAGGACGGCTGGCGGGTGGCCCTGGCCATCGAGGGCGGCGGCATGCGCGGCACGATCTCGGCCGGGATGGCGCTGGCCCTGCACGAGCTCGGCCTGGCTGGCGCGTTCGACGCCGTGTACGGCTCCTCGGCCGGGGCCATCACCGCCGCCTGGCTGCTGTCCAGCCGACCCGAGGGGCTGCGCGGCTGGACCGAGCCCAGCTACGCCCGGACCATGATCCGCAAATCCGCCTGGCTCCGCGGGCGCCCGGTGGCCGACATCCGCATGCTGATCGAGGAGCTCTACCAGACCGAGTTCCCGATGGACTTCGCCTCCATCCTGGCCAGCCCGGTGGAGTACCACCCACTGGCCACGGACGCCGCCACCGGCGCCTCGACCGATCTGCACCCGTTCGTAGCCACCCCGGCCGAGCTGCGGCTGGCCCTGCGGGCCAGCGCCGCGCTGCCGTTGCTGGCCGGGCCGCCGGTCGAGTTCGCCGGCCGCCGTTTCTACGATGCCGGCCTGTCCGAGTCGGTCCCGTACCGCACCGCGCTGGCCCAGGGCGCCACGCACGTGCTGGTGCTGCGCTCCCGCCGCGGGCCGATCGCCATACCGGAAGACGGCCACGTACCGGCACGTTCGGCCCGAGTGATCGCGCGCACCGCGCTGCGCCGGGAAACCCCGGCCCTGCGCGCCGCCTTCCTC
>JBAPYC010000025.1:0-3670 GCA_049284535.1 Streptosporangiaceae bacterium | reverse complement strand
CAGCGGAACGACTTCGACCGCGTCAAGCAGTGGGCTCAGGAGTTTCTCGCCGCCGGGGAGGCGGGCACCGGCGGCCGGGCCGGCCAGGACCGGCGCCGATCTGACACTACGGCGGGGGCCCAGGGCGATGCGGGCCAGATGACGGCCAGGACAACGCGGTTCAATCCTCCGCCAGGCTGGCCGCCTGCACCTGCCGGATGGGTGGCTCCTCCCGGCTGGCAGCCGGATCCTTCGTGGCCTGCGCCGCCTCCGGGATGGCAGCTATGGGTAGCAGACCGCCCGGCCATATCGCCGGCGGCTCAGGATGCTCTGCTGGCTATGGCCGGCGGGGCCGCGGTGATCCTCGGCTCGCTGCTGCCGTGGGTGTCCTTCAATAGTGCGGGCGTAGAAATACGGCCGGGAGCGAGGGTTGCATCTGTGGCCCTGGGCCTGGTTGTGGTCGCACTCGGATTGGCGCTGCGCGTGGCAACTCGCCCGGGGCGGCTCGCCGCAGCTATCGCGACTTTGGGGCTTTCCTCCCTGGCCGGCCTGCTGTACGTGGGCTTCATTCTGCTCGGCCTCCACGGAGTGCCAGAGCAGGACCCGCTCAGCGACATCACCACCGTCATGTATTCACCGAGCATCGGCATCATCCTCGCAGTCGCTGGCTGCGGAGCAGCTTTCATCGCGGCAATCATGTCGCTTCACCACCGGCAGGACTGAGCTCAGCCTGGCCGGTGAAGTGAACCGTTCTTCTCATCGCGCTCATGGGTCTTTCAAAGCCAGGCGGAGTAACCGCCGGATTCCTGTTTAGTCCGTGGAAGAGGAAATTAGCTATGTCAACTAAGAAGGCTCGTCTACTCGCCGTAGCCATGACAGGAGGGCTAGTCCTCGCAGGAGTGACTGCCGCTGCTGTCACTAGCACAGGCCATGCGCCGGCGCATGCGGCCCTGGCTGCCAATGTGGCGGCTTCGTCGGCAGTGAATCTGGATAACTGCCCTACCCTCGCGGAGGGATACCCCGCTGGCGGCTGCGTGATCCAGCTGCAGACCGAACTGAACGCCGCCAATGGCACCAGCATGCCAGTTGATGGCATATTCGGTCCCGGTACCAAGAAGGCCGTCGAAACATTCCAGGCGAACCATCACCTCGCTCAAGTGGACGGGATGGTCGGTCCCCAGACCAAAGCGGCTCTCGATAACCGCATCCCGGTCGCGGCCCCCGCCACTACCCCCGCACAGGCGCCATCCAGCCCCTCATCGTCGCAGCGAGGGACCGCTACAGACAGCATGAACCTCATGGACGCTGGCCTGCCTGGGGTGCGGATGGGAAGCGTTAACCTGAGCGTGTACTGGACCTGGGACGGGAGCAAGGTCACATACGTGGCTAACCCCGTTGTATGGACCAGCAAGACCGAGGATGGCGTCCTCTTGGAGTGGCACACCGACGCGCCAGTCCCAGTTGACAAAGATCCCCAGAATGGCGGCTTCTGGACTCGCGAGATCGTTGTCACTGGAACGGTCCAGTCCTGCGTTCCCACGTTGGACTGCGGTCCTACGAAGCCTTTCAAGCTGGATCTGTACATCTTCGGAAATGGTGTCAAGTACGTAGCAAACAGGACGAACATCTGATCGCCGGGATCCGCGGTATCAACCCTGCATTCCTAACACACTGGCGTGTTAGGAATGCAGGGCGAAGCGCATTCCGCAGCCCGGCCGTTGATGCCGCAGTCGGGTGGTCACCAGCCGCAAGGCGGAGGCAGCCGCCGGGCCTTCGGCTGGCTCGGTGGCTACTCGCTTGACGCGGGTCCTCGGTGATCTTCTTCCGCTGGCCCGGACCGGTTAGCGGGGATGGCCAGGCCGATGCTCTCGCCCGTTTCCCGGACTGTCTCCTCGATGTGCTTAGCACCGGGATTCCTGGGGGTCTGGTCACCTGCGGGCATGCCGGTCAGGTCACTGCCCGGCTTGACGTCGAATGCCAGGCCTTCTGGCCGGGGCATCTCACCGGACGACGGTGTGGCCAGCGGTCCGGGAGCCTGGTGGCGGTTCGCCGCGGCATCTGCCGGGTCGTAAGCGGCCAAGCCCGGCAGCGGCGGCTCTGGCAGCGGTGGCTCTGGCAGCGGTGGCCCAGGTTCCGGGATCGGTGCGGGGTCTGGCTGCGGCGGATGCGGAACCGGCGGCACAGGGGAAGGCGATGGCAGACCTGGTTCAGGCGGCAGGGACGAAGGCTCGGGCGGGTCCGGCTGACGTGTTGTCATAGCCCCCGCCTACCCGGCGCCGAAGTCCGTACTCGTGCTCCGCCTCCAGATCAGTGTCAGCACCTGGACCTAGGCTTCTGGCTCAGACCCGATCAACATCGGAAGGTGACGTCATGAATGTGCAGTTCATCACCAGCGTCGCAGTGATCACCCCTGACCCGGGCGCCAGCCGAAGGTTGTACGTGGACGCGCTTGGCCTGGAGCTGACCGGGGAAGGTGACGGCTATCTGCACAGTGAAGACATCGACGGCTGCAAGTCCTTCGGGGTCTGGCCCCTGACTCAGGCTGCGCAGGCGTGCTTCGGTACGCCTGACTGGCCAGTGGAGCGGCCGGTGCCGCAGGCGAGCGTCGAGTTCGAGGTCGCGGACGCTGAGACCGTCCAGGTCGCAGCGGAGGAGCTGAAGGAGAAGGGCTTCACGCTGCTGCACGACGCGCGTACCGAGCCGTGGGGACAGACCGTCGCCCGGCTGCAGTCCACCGAGGGTGCGATCATCGGCATCTCCTACGCACCCTCGATGCATTAGCCAGGTTGAACTCTTAGTGGATGGGATCACCAGGGTTCGAGCTTGAGTCGCCGGTGCGGGGTACTTCCGCGCGGGGAGCAGGAGGTGATACGGGCCCCGCAGCGCCGCGGCGATCGAGGCTCTGAAGGACGTTGAGCTGCCCGAGCTCGACGTCTAGGCGGCCGGCGGCTTCACATAAGGACGGACCCGACCCGGCGGGTGATCGAAGACGGTCATGTCGGATGGGCTGAAGTCCCTGGCCGTGTCCGGGTCCGGTAGCCGCGGCCCGGCCTCGTCCAGGCCTGACACGGAGTGGCGCCCGCGGGACGGGAACAGGCGGGCCATCAGCACGGCAAGGACGACCCGCCACCGTCTCATGCGCATGCGGAGGTCCCTTCAGGGAAGCAGTGCAGACCCCGACGTAGGCCGGGTCCTGGAGGACGGCGGGCAGAACGACAGCTCCCCGCGCGGTGTCGTGGGTAATCCCGCCCCAGAAGCCCGCGCGAGGAGCCAGCACGTAAGGTAGCAGGGCGCCATTAATATGCGTCAATCCCCGGATCCGGGTAAATAACTTTCCGGATATTTTCAGGCCACTGTGTATCGGGCAAAAAAGGATTTCCCCGGCAGAGCGTCCAGAACGGACCGTATACGAGGTGACGATATACCGGCGCCGGGCATTAATGGCATACCCTGGTGCCGGCGCCATGGTGCAGTGCGTGGCGAGAAAATATTCAGCGGCTGCCCCAGCGCAGCATAAATAAAGAAAATTCAGGCCGACCGCGACCAAAAATATATCTGCCCGAGCTGGACGCCTAGGCTGCGCGCCAGTAATACCGGCCATGGCAAGTTCCCACATTCGACCAGCTGCTGATCGCAAGCCCGCTGCGTGGGCCTGACCCTGGTCGCCCGGAACTTGCACTGCCAGCAATAC